>CAMWUP010000311.1 GCA_947177465.1 uncultured Lachnospiraceae bacterium | reverse complement strand
CGGACGGGACAGAGGGGCGATGTGATGAAAGAGGCTGCACGGAGGGGTGTAAGATATGTCAGGGCCTGCAGCAAGGCTTACGGTATACCGGCGGATACCTATAAAAAGAACGACTTTCACATACATATACCCGAGGGAGCGGTTCCCAAGGACGGTCCATCCGCAGGGATTACCATGGCGACGGCGCTTGTGTCGGCGCTTACGGGGATTCCTGTTAAGGCAGACCTTGCCATGACCGGAGAAATCACTCTGCGGGGCAGGGTGCTTCCCATAGGCGGACTCAAGGAAAAAATACTGGCAGCAAAAATTGCAGGCATAAAGCAGGTGCTTGTACCGAAGAAGAATGAAAAGGATGTGGAAGAAATAGACGCTGAAATCAAGGCGGGCGTGGAAATCATCTTTGTAGAGCGCATGGAAGAGGTTTTGCAGTATGCTTTAGCTGAGGTGTAGGAAAGGAGAGCGGAAATGGTAATTAAAAACGTGATGTTGGAAACTGTGTGCGGCATCACCAGCAAAATACCGGATAATCTGTACCCTGAGGTGGCGTTTGCGGGAAAGAGCAATGTTGGAAAGTCCTCCCTGATAAATGTGCTGATGAACCGGAAATCCCTTGCCCGCACCAGCTCCCAGCCCGGGAAAACCCAGACTATCAATTTTTACAATGTCAACAGTGAAATCTATTTTGTGGATTTGCCGGGATACGGCTATGCGAAAGCAAACGAGGAGGTTAAGGCAAAATGGGGCAAAATGGTGGAAAACTACTTGCACAAATCGAAGCAGCTAAAGGCAGTCTTTCTCCTGATTGATATTCGCCACGAGCCCGGCAGCAACGATTGTATTATGTACGATTGGATTAGGAAGCAGGGATATCAGCCTATTATCATTGCGACAAAGCTGGACAAAATAAAGCGCAGCCAGATACAGAAGCAGGTAAACCTGATAAAAAGCACCTTGCGGGCGGGAAGCGACACCCTTATTATTCCTTTTTCTGCGACGAGCAGGCAGGGACGGGAAGAAATTTATACGGTTTTGGACGAAATTTTAGAAAAGTCGGCAGAATAAAGTTAAAAGAGGGCTTTCTTATGAGTGAATCGATGAAAAAGTACGTAAAAGCAATTTTAAATCTGGCAATCGCTCTGGTGATTCTGATTGCCGTGATATGGCTTGTGCCGAGGGGCATTATGTTTTTTCTTCCCTTTATCATCGGCTGGATAATCGCCCTGATAGCCGGTCCCATGGTACGTTTTCTGGAGAAAAAGCTGAAAATACGGCGAAAGGCGGGCAGCGCCTTTGTTATCATTGCGGTAATCGGGCTGGTGGTGCTGGCAGGTTATCTGATTGTGAGCAATCTGGTGCGGGAGCTGGCAGGCTTTGTCGGGGATTTGCCCAGAATGTGGGAGTCGTTAGAGGGAGATTTTGACGCCATTGCAAAGAATTTCAGTGTTATTTATGATAAACTGCCGGAGGATGTGCAGAATACCATAGACAAAATTGCAGATTCCGCCAGCGGCATTGCGGGAGATTTTATTGGAAAGCTCTCAAGCCCTACGATAGCGGCTGTGGGCAATTTTGCCAAGCAGCTTCCTACCTTTATCATAGGATTGATTATGTGTCTTTTGTCTTCCTACCTGTTTGTAGCGGAAAAGGAGCAGATTGCGCAGAGTATAAGAAAATATATGCCGGAAGGACTGCTTTACCGTTTCGGACTGATGAAGCGGAGTCTGATAAAGGCGGTCGGCGGCTATTTCAAGGCGCAGATAAAGATTGAGGTCTGGATTTATCTGCTTCTGGTAATCGGCTTTTTTATCCTGGGCGTGGATTATGCGCCGTTAATTGCTTTTGGGATTGCGATTCTGGACTTCCTGCCATTTTTTGGAACCGGTACGGCGATGGTGCCGTGGGCTATCGTCAAATTCTTAAGTTCGGATTATATTATGACTATCGGTCTTTTGGTAATCTGGGGTATCAGCCAGCTTGTCAGACAGATTATACAACCCAAGATCGTGGGTGATTCGGTGGGCGTACCGCCTCTGCCGACTTTATTTCTTTTATATATCGGATACATGGTTGGCGGCGTAATGGGCATGATAGTAGCAGTACCCATAGGCATTATTCTGTTTACCATGTATGAAGAGGGCGCTTTTGATACCACCAAAAACAGTATCAGGATACTTTCTGCAGGACTGAATCATTTCCGCAGGCTGACGCCGCAGGATATGTACATTATTGATACCTACAGGCAGGAGTGCAAGGACACATTCGAAAGCAAAAAGAGGTCGGAGCGGCAAAGGCAGGGCGGACAGACGGAAGAAAAAGATGAAAACCGGAATGAGAAATTTTAAAATGCTTTTGGAATATGAGGGTACGAGGTATCAAGGCTGGCAGCGGCAGGAGAGTACGGAAAACACCATACAGGGGAAGCTGGAGGCGCTGCTGTCTAAGATGTGCGGACATAAAGTGGAGGTGCAGGGCAGCGGCAGGACGGACGCCGGCGTCCATGCGAGAGGACAGGTGGCAAACGCCCATATGGAAACAGACATGACAGCGGAGGAAATCCTTGCTTACATGAACCGATATCTGCCGCAGGATATCGGGGTGCTCTCTGTGGAGGAGGTACAGGACCGTTTTCACAGCAGACTTCTTGCAAAAGAAAAAATTTACTGCTATCAGGTGATTAACAGCAGTCTGCCGCATATATTTGACAGAAGATATGCGTATACGTATCCTGTGCCGCTTGATGTGGAGGCATGCAGGAGGGCGGCGTCATTTTTGGTGGGGACGCATGATTTTGCGGCGTTTACTTCAGCGAAAAAAGGGAAAAAATCTACAGTAAGAACCATAGAAGAAATCAGGATAGAAAAAGAAAAGGATATCCTTCGTTTCTATTTTCGGGGAAATGGTTTTTTATTCCATATGGTACGTATTCTGACAGGAACGCTCTTAGAGGTGGGTGTGGGTAAAAGAAAGCCGGAGGAAATGGAGGCGCTTTTGAAGTCCGGGCGCAGGGAGCTTGCGGGAACGCTTGTACCGGCGATGGGACTGACGCTTTTGGAGGTGCGTTATTGAATTGAAATGTGGGGTATGTGATGATAAATAAGAAGTATATGCGGATTCTTTTTGTCCTTTATCTTCTGATACTGATGAAGGTTATCATTTTTAAGTATCCGCTGGAAAGGATGCTGCAGATTGCCGCCTCGTGGAGGAAAGATGTATTCTGGGAAGGCTTAAGCGGAGCGAATTTCGAGTTGTTTAGGACGATAAAGCTCTATATACGACATTGGGACAACAAAGGAATTAACAGCTTTGGCAATCTGATTGGCAATATTATTGCATTCATCCCACTTGGGTATATGCTGCCGAGGCTTTACAAAATCTTTGAGAATTTGTTTATCTGAATGGCACCGGCGCTGCTTTTCATTTTAGGA
>CAMWUP010000310.1 GCA_947177465.1 uncultured Lachnospiraceae bacterium | reverse complement strand
CATACGAGCTCATGCCTAGTCTCGTGGGCTCGGAGAGGTGGATAAGAGACAGACTGTAGACTGGTAACAGTTCTTCTATTTTAGCTCTATCCTTTCACGAAAATATTTTTCACAATTAAAATTGTGAGTAATATATATAACGTTATAGTCCTTGCTTAAAATTTCCTCTATCACCTTATCTTCAACCGCATTGCTTACACCGGAAAAAGTCTCATCCATCAGAATCCATCTTGCACCGCTAATCAACGCACGGCATAAAGAGATTAACTGTTTTTCTCCTCCACTCAAAACCTCACAGTCTGCACAATCGGCAATCTTTTTCAGGACTTCCAATTTCATAAACTCAAATTCCTGCAGACTGCTTATGTCATATGAACCAAACATTGTAACATTCTCTTCAAAAGAAGCTCTAAATACAATCGGAAACTGGTCTACATAATAAATATCGCTATAAATCACGCCATTTGGCACAACCTCCTTGTTGACAAGAATTTTTCCGTCAGACATCGGATAGATACCTGATAGTATCTTCAGCAAAGTGGACTTTCCTGACCCGTTTGGACCACACAAAAGATAACTTTTCCCTGTTTCAAACAAATATGAGAAATCACTTAGAATTGCTTTTCCATCACGCACACAGGAAATATGATCCGCCTTCATATTGATTACAGAATCCTGCCGATAATCTACCTCTGTTTTTCCCATAATTCTGCTTTCAATTTTTTTCTTTAAGTGCACCGACGTTTTGAGGCATGCAACCGAATCCAGTATCACGTTAATCGGCTCCATAACCAAATCAATATACCCAAACGAGACAATTGCAACTGCAACAGATATCACCCCTGCATAGGACAGGCACACAACAAACGTGAAAAAAAGAAGCATAGCGAAATAACTTACAACATTGTTGAATGACAAAAGAAATGCCTTGGATTTGCCATAACAGAGCCGCTTAGAAGCCGTTCGCGCGGAATATCCTTCCTCTCTGTCAGATACGCTTTTCACATTATTCTGCCTTATGGCGGTAAAACCAGACAATAACTGACGAATAAAACCAATATAGCACGCATTGGATGCAAGATATTCTTCTCTCTTTTTTGAAGCATTGTTCTTTATCGAACGGGAAGCCACAACACCAAGAAGCGCCAAAGCCAATACACCAAGTGCTATGTAAGCATCTATAAGTGCGAAAATAATAACCGCATACGTCACAATTTGTAATGCACCCTGAATCGTGTTTAGAACAGGCGTAAGATAATCATCCTCAAGCTGCGTTATTTCTGTAGTCAGTGCTTGAATATGCTCGTCTTTTTTCTCTTCTTCCCATACCCTTTCACGCCCTGTCAGTAGAGAACCAAAATAACTATCTCTTATTTCCTTTTCAAAAGCCACACTTCTCTTAAAATCAAACACTATCGAAAGATAGTTAAATAACAGATAAGCCAGAACCAAACCAGCAAACAGAGAAATCAGATATACAATGTTGGAGACATTCAGATTGTGTGCCGTAAACATCTCAATAAATCTTTTTTCTACATACGGAATCATAGCAATGCAAGCCACGGTAATTACAAAACACACTGTGTCAAAAATGTACAGCCATTTTAGTTTCCATAATATTTTTTTCATTTTTCCCCCATGTCCGCTTTTGCAGATTCAAAATCAATAGTTAAAAATGTCTTCTCCTTGACTATACCCTACTCTCTTTTTCCTGTCAATTTTTATAACCATTCCCACCCTTGCAGAATTCCCCCGCATCATATAAAATGTATCTTGCGTCCGACAAAATACGACTATACTGCAACGGAGTTCTTTTATGAGTGAAATGACTGAAATTATTGCCAGAAGACAATTTTACCCTGTATACATATGGCTGGACACCGCGTTTCTAATCATGCTGGCGGCGCTTCTGCTTTGGAAAAAAAAGTACGCCACGGTGCTGGTGGGGCTTGCCGCGGGCGTACTTTATATGATAGTAGACTATGGAATTTTTCATCTGGTGTGCGGTGCACGCAGCATCAGCGAGGGACACAGCCTCTTTCTTGTGCTTCTTTGGATGAGCATGAGCTATGGTTTTACCAATTTTGCATGGATATGGCTTTGGATATCCAAAGACCGCCACCTTTTTGCATGGTCGCTGCTGATTCTGCTTTGGTGGTTCTGCTGTCCCATGCTCGCCGAAACCTTTGGCGCAGACGCCATTCCCATTGTAATACAGCGCACCACAGGCGCTTATCATGGATATATGGCGCTGATTCTGTTTATTGGCTATTTGGGCGCCATCCTCTGGAACCTGCACCATGAGAAACGCAGTGAACGGTTTCCTCTGGGCTGGCTTTTAGCCATCGGCATATTGGTGCAGTTCGGCTGGGAAGCCGCACTTTTGCTCGGCGGCATCCGCAGCGCCGGTTTTACCTCTTACGGCGATAAGCTGATAACGCTCATTGTCAATTCCCTTCTGGAAACCAATCTCGGAATGCCCTATGTGTATGCGCTCTTTCTGTTATACGCAGGACGGCGCACCGAGCGGCTTAAAAAACGCCGTACCCATTTGCGGTTTACCGAAACACTGCGGGAAAACAACGGACTGCATGTAAGTCGGGAAGCAGAAACCGGCGAATTCTATTCATAACAGGTCACCTTGTAAGCGCCTCGTATACCTCCAGCGTCTGTGTGTCATCAGCGCCGCTCAGATAGTATACGGTTCCCTCCGCTTCCAGACGGATAAAAATACTGTTTTGGGGATTTAAAAACACCTGACAGCGCCCCACCTCTGCAATACGGTAATTTCCTTTCTTTAACTCGTCCATGCTTGTGCCGCTCACTCTCTCCAGACGAGGCAGTTCTTCAAGTAATGCAATATCCTGTATCGAATCTGCAGGGATGGAATAATCCACCCTGATTTGTCCCGCTATCAGTTTTCCGTCCTCCACAGACAGTTTTATCGGCACAAATTCCAACAGAATCACCCATATACAGATAACGGGCAGACTCAAAATACCGATACCGCCCAGCAGCCCAAGCAGAGCGCCCGCCATCCTCCCCTTCGGCGTACCAAAATTCATGGTAGTGCCGACTCCCACTCTCTTTTCCACCATTGTATGACCGTCTGCCGGATTGTAGTAAAACAGCCCCCAAATCCAGCAGTCATCGTCATCTGTTTCTACCATTTCTCCATCGGCAAAATATGCCGCGTCCAGTCTTTCTTTTGCCTTCAGTATCCAAACCAGCAATACCATCGTCGCTATGGTATAGATTGCGCTTATCCACCAGAACAGTGCTGTTATCCGCAGTTCTTTATCAAAGGAAAGCAGGATTCCGGCAAGATACGCCGTATTCAGCCATGCACATCCCTCCCACAGCTTCTTCCACAGATTTTTTTTAGCGCGGGCATAATTTAAGTTTAATGCACTGTCCATACTCTGTCG
>CAMWUP010000309.1 GCA_947177465.1 uncultured Lachnospiraceae bacterium | reverse complement strand
ATATTTCTTTTACGGTAGAGTCGGGCAATACGCTCGGCATCATGGGAGCAACCGGCTCCGGAAAAAGCTCGCTGCTCTACCTTATGCAGCGGCTCTACGACTGCTCAGAAGGCAGCATTATGCTGGAGGATACCGATATCAAAGAGCTTTCTTTAAAACAGCTTCGCGCAAGCATCGCCCCGGTTATGCAGGATGTGTTCCTATTCTCAGACACCATAGATGAAAACGTCCGTCTGGGTAAGCGGGAATTTATCAACAAAAGCGCCGTCCGTGAAGCGGCACGGGCTGCTTCGGCTGACAGCTTCATTGAACATCTTGACAACGGGTACGATACCGTTATCGGAGAACGGGGCGTCGGACTTTCCGGCGGGCAGAAGCAGCGTATCAGCATTGCCAGGGCTCTGTCCAAAAAAGCGCCCATTCTGGTTTTGGATGACTCCACCTCCGCCCTTGATATGGAGACGGAGCATGAAATCTTCAAGACCTTAAAAGAGCTGAAAAACACAACAAAAATCATTATCGCCCACCGTATCAGCGCCGTCCGCCATGCCAACGAAATTATCTTCCTTGAAAACGGGCATATTGCGGAGCGCGGCACGCACGAAGAGCTGCTGAAACAGCGCGGCTTGTACTACGAAACCTACATGGCGCAGTACGGCGAATTTTTAATGGAAAAGGAGGCGTAATCCATGCCCATCAACTCATTTAAAGACGACGAGAAGACGGTGGAAACCGGAAAAATACAGACATTACTCCGGCTTTTTTCCTATCTTCTTCATTATAAAAAAGAAATTATCGGCGTTCTTTTCATCATGGCATACTGTGTGCTGGTTTCTCTCTTGAACCCGCTTATCATTGAGTCAGCCATTGATGATTATATTGCAAAAGGTAATTACAGGGGACTGCTCTTCCTCATACTTTTTGCCGTTGTTTTGAATGTCACCATGATAGCTTTGGTAAAGCTTCGCATGTATGTTATGGCAAAGGTCTGCAACAGTGTGCTTCTCACAATACGTCAGGAGCTGTATACCCACATTCAGACCCTTGATTTTCACTTTTTTGACAGCCGTCCCACAGGTAAGATACTTTCCCGCATCATCGGGGATATCAATTCCCTGAAGGAAGTGCTGAATAACAGCGTCACCACGCTGATACCCGACTTTATTACCATATGCGCCGTCGTGGTGATTATGGTAGTAAAAAGCCCTCTTTTGGCGCTGGCAAGCCTTTCCACGCTTCCGGTGCTGATTGTCGGTCTGACCTGTATCACCACCTTTTCCCACAAGCGCTGGCGTGCTTTCCGGAAAAAATCCTCCAACCTGAACGCTTTTATTCACGAGGATATCTCCGGCATCCGGTTTATCCAGAGCTTTACCGCGGAGGAGGAGACAAAGAAAACCTTCCACGAGCTGGTTGCAGAGCATTTTAACGCATTTAAAAATGCTGTCCGCCTAAACGATGCATTTGGTCCCCTTATTGATATCTGCTGGGGTGTCAGTACGATTGCACTCTACTACATCGGTATCGTTGTGCTTGGCATTGACAGCGTGTCTGCGGGCCTGTTGATTGCTTTCGGCTACTATATCAATATGTTCTGGAACCCCATTGCCAATCTGAGCAGCTTTTACAATCAGATTATCACCAATATCGCCGCTGCGGACCGTGTTTTTGAGGTATTGGACACCCCGCCCGCCATCACCGACAAAGAGAAGGCGGAAACGCTTTCCGGCATTACCGGCGAGGTTTCCTTTGAAGACGTCACCTTTGCCTACACCGACGCACCGGACATCAAGGTGCTTGAGCATGTAAGCTTCCACATTACGCCCGGCGAAACCATTGCGCTTGTGGGTCCCACCGGTGCAGGTAAGACCACCATCGTCAACTTAATCAGCCGTTTCTACGACACAACAGACGGGCGTGTGATGATTGACGGAACCGATGTACGCGATGTGACGCTGGAAAGCCTCCGCAGCAATATGGGCATTATGACACAAGACAATTTCCTCTTCTCCGGCACCGTCAGGGAGAATATCCGCTATGGCAGACTTGACGCCACGGACGAAGAAATCGAAGCAGCCGCAAAAGCAGTCGGCGCCCACAGCTTTATCACAAAGCTGGAAAAGGGCTATGACACCGTTCTCACCGAACGCGGCGGCGGGCTCTCCATCGGGCAGAAGCAGCTTCTCGCCTTTGCACGCACCTTCGTCTCCATGCCCCGCATCCTGATACTGGACGAGGCAACCTCCAGCATTGACACGCAGACGGAGCTTCTGGTGCAGAAGGGAATCGAAACCCTGCTTGCCGGCAGAACTTCCTTTGTCATTGCACACCGTCTCTCCACCATTCAGAAAGCGGACCGCATTTTTGTCATCGACAAGGGCGGAATTTTAGAGCAGGGAACTGCGGCGGAGCTGATCGCAAGGAAGGGCGCCTACTACGACTTATACATGGCGCAGTTCGCCATCTAGGGACGCGCTGCTTCCCGCAGCGTTTTCCTGCAAAAAATGTCAGGAAGAAAGGCTTTCACATGAAAGAAAAAGAAGACAGACTTTACAATCTGTATTTTGCAGACGAGGACTATACCATCCCCTGTACAATCCATTTTTCAAAGAGAAAAAGCATCAGCATACAAATAAAAGAGGACGCCACGGTACACGTGCGCGTCCCCTTTTATACCGGTCCCGGCGCCGCACAGCGCTTTATCGAAGAAAAGCGGGAATGGATACGTATAAACCATGAAAAGCTACTCTCCCGCCTCGCGGACAGTGCAGAGCAGGCACTCTCCCCTGCACAGCAGAAGCAGGCTGAAATCCTGAAAAAACGCTTTCTAAATGCGGCAAAAGTCTATTTCCCAAGACGCTGCGCCGAGCTGCAGAAGCTGACCGGCGGCTTTTATCACAAAATTTCCGTCAGAAATCAGAAAACCCGTTGGGGAAGCTGCTCCCAAACGGGTACTCTGTCTTTTAATTACCGCCTTATGATGGCGCCGCCCGTGGTCATCGACTATGTCATTGTCCACGAGCTTTGCCATTTGACGCATATGAACCACTCCGACGCCTTCTGGAAGAAGGTCGCAGGCGTTATGCCCGATTACGCTGCCCACAGGCGCTGGCTCAAAGAACACGGTCATGAACTGACCGAAGCACACTATCTGCTCTCGTTGATGTAAACCTGTGCACGGCTCTGGATAATCTTGGCAACCTCTTCCGCAGTCTTATCCCCCTTAAAGAAGGCATCCGCCTCCTCCGAGATAATGTTGGAAAGGCTTTCATCGTAATAATCCGACATGGTGACTGATTCAATATAGGCAAACAGATCATTTGCCTCCTCTTCGGAAAGCGGGTCTAGGATAATCCGTTCGTCCCCAATCCAATAGGTTCTGTCATAATACTCCTTTGTTCCATCCTCATTCTCCCAGAAAGGTCTTTCCTTTGC
>CAMWUP010000308.1 GCA_947177465.1 uncultured Lachnospiraceae bacterium | reverse complement strand
GTTTTGACATAGGTACCCGCCATGCCGCCCTTCAGGGATATGATTTCGCCGCCAATCAGCTCTATGGGGCCCTCTGTGCGCAAAACCACCGGTTCTGAAAAGAAGCTCAGCAGATTGCCGTTTTCATCCAGTGCCCGTATCCGCACCGCCGCCACATCGTAGGTATGCTCCTCTAAAAGCGCCTGATGGTCCGCCTGCGCCCAAAGCCTCACTTCCTTTGGCGGTTCCTTTCTTATCGTTTTTACCACCTTCCCGTCCTTTATGGCTTCAAAACGATATACCGTGGAAGCGCCTCCCCAGTCCCCAATATACTTGTTGTAAAGCTCCACCGCCTGCGTCGGCTTCATGTGATACACCGTAAGCATTTTCACTGCCGTCAGGTAGACGGATTTCGGCAAATTGGAAAGCCCGTACCTTGCCGTAAGGTTTAATGCATCCTTGATTCCTTTTGCCTGTGCCGGCCCCATAGCCTCGTTTTTCTCGATAGCGTCTCCGATAAAATCATCAATTAAAAGAGGACCGTGCTTTAACCCCTTGTAAGGAGAATCCTCCTTCCGGTATTCCTTGATAAACCTTTCGTTTTTATACATCCTGACGCTGTCCGCATTTGTCAGTATCCAAGTATCGCCCCTGTTACAGCCCGGGTGCTCGCCGATGTCCATGGAAGAAGTCAGGGAAAGCACCGCTTCCCTTTCCTGCTGGCTGGCATAAATGTCTGCTGCCAGCTTGGGATTGCGAAACATATCCATTACACCGTGATAACAGATTCTGTCCCCGCTTCCAAAATCCTTATGCGTGTTGTAGTCTGCCATACACCAGCCGAAGCTGCCTGCGATATCCGGTTCTAACGCCACCTGATTCAAGACGTTTGCGTGACGGATGGCGTGTTCCGCCCTGTGTTCTTCCCAGTCAAACGACTTAGTCGGATACATGTGCCCGTTATACTCGCTGATAAGATAAGGCTTTTCCATATCGGAGGTAACTACCTTTTTGCTTTCACAGCCCTTATGCTTCCCATCGTGGGAAAAATCGTTGTAGGTATAGACGTCCTCCAGCAGAGAGCTTTTTTTATGCGCCCTGACGCCGCCTGTCTGCCTTGTGGGGTCCAGTCGGTGTGCCGCCTCGTTTGTCCTTTGGTAAAAAGCATCGTCGTCTCTTGATTCATTTATGCGCACGCCCCAAAGAATAATGGACGTGTGGTTTCTGTACTGCTTCACCATGTCTTCTACATTTCGCACTGCCTGTTCCTTCCACGCCTCATCGCCAATGTACTGCCATCCCGGAATTTCCGTAAACACCAGAAGCCCCAGCTCGTCACAGCGGTTCAGGAAATCATGGGACTGGGGATAATGGGAGGTTCTGACTGCATTCAATCCAAGCTCCTTCTTCAAAATGTCCGCATCCATCCTCTGCATGGACTTTGGCATGGCATATCCCACGTAAGGGTAACTTTGATGCCGGTTCAATCCCCGAATCCGTACCCTCTTACCGTTCAGGTAAAATCCACTCCGCAAAAATACGGCTCTGCGGAAACCAAAGGTAATCACTTTTTCATCTTCCACTTCTTCACCTGAAAGAAGCTGCGTCTTGACTTCATACAAAACCGGAGTGTCAACATCCCACAGTTCCACACCGGAAACCGAAAAACACAAATTTTCCTCCACCGCTGCGCTTTCTGTAAAGCTCTCAGTCCCTGTGCTTACCACTTTCTGTTCGCCCAAAAACTGATATGCCTCTTCCCCCTTTTTCCTGATATACTGGCGCAGAGACTGGGCGGCTTTCCTGCCTGCAAGCTTTATTTGTGCATGAAGCCTTGCCTTCTGCTGCTTTAAGGAAACCTCCGACCACAAGAATACGTCCTCCATATAAGAGGGATTTTTGATTTCCAGATACACGTCACGGTATATGCCGCCGTAAGTCATATAGTCCACCACATATCCAAAAGGCGGAATATTCCTGTCCTCTCTTGTATCCAAACGGACTGCCAGTATATTTTCCTCTCCAAACCTCACATAAGCGCTGATATCCATGGAAAAAGCCGTATAACCGCAGTGGTGCTCTCCTATTTTTTCCCCGTTCAAAAACACCTCACTCTCGTGAGCCGCACCCTCCATCGTAAGGATTATCACTTTTCCTCGCCACTCTTCTGCGATGAAAAGCACCTTTCTGTAACCGCATACCATCTGATAAATCTGTTCGTCAAAATAGTGAAACGGTACCTCCCTGCAGGTGTGAGGAAGCCTTACTTGCCGCAATCTGCTGTCATCATAATGGAATTTTGTCATCTCCCTGTCAAACTGCTCCGAAAATCTCCAGTCATTGTTTACATAAATGCGTTCTGACATCGTTTCCTCCTTACCACGCCTTGATGCCGTCTACCAGAATCGTTACCACTTCCTCAAGCGCCTGCTGATAGGAAATCTGATGCCGAAGCAGGATATCCCGCTGGAAAAACTGCTCCAGCGCCGCTTCCAGCATCAGCTTTAAAATCGGAATCGAAACCGGTCGCACCACTCCTTCCGCGATTCCCTGTTCTATCAAGGCAATGGTTGCTTCCCAGCCTGTTTCCAGCCGCAGCTCCACCTGCCTGTAAATAGCAGGATATTTATCCTTTAACAGATAGAGCTGCCTGAAATCAACATCTTTATAACCCTCCGGCATAACGCCCAGAATTGTTCTGATTTTCTCCATGGTTGACAGACTTTTATCTTCCAGCACCTGGCGCTCGCTTTCTTTAATGCAGTCAAACAGATAGTCTACCATCGCAAGAAACAGCTCTTCTTTGTCATGAAATACCATATAAATGGTTTTTTTGCTCATCTGCAGGATTCTTGCCACATCGTCCATAGTAAACTTCAGCCCTTTTTGATTAAACGCCTGCAGGGTTCCTTCTAATATTTCTTCTCTCTGCCCCATGTATCCTCCATTTCCCATCACGGAAACTTATTTTTTATTTTCAGTTTCCTTTATTGTAGCATCGCTTCAATTTTTATACAAGAAACTACTTTTACAAAAATAGTTTCCTGTTTTTGTCTATTTCTACCAAAATTAATGTCTCAGACTGCAAAGTACTATACAAAAAAGCCGAATCGCTGTATACTTTTTGAAGGGAGTAATTGCAAGGAGGATGGAGCATGTCTCTTCTGAAAAACACCAAGAGCAACACAATTTTAAACGAAAAGCAATGGAAGGAATGGAACTAGACTATTTTTTCGCTGTTCTGGAAAATATGGCTGCTTACTTTACTGCTCGAACTACTCTTATTTCTTTTTTACAGTCCCACTCCTGCGTGCAGCAAGGCTTATTATTTTTATCTGTTTATCGCAAGACCCAGCGGACTTGAACTTTTAGTGCTCATTCTCTTTCAGTTTGCATTTACGCGGCTCTTCAAGTCAAACAGACGACGTGTGGTTTCCATTTATACCATTCTTCTTATC
>CAMWUP010000307.1 GCA_947177465.1 uncultured Lachnospiraceae bacterium | reverse complement strand
TCTCAGTATTGCTGCACTGTATTGGTGACTTTGAGCGGATTTCGGATCATGCGCTGAATATTAAACAGGCGGCGGATGAGATGGCAGACAAGAAGCTGGCGTTTTCGGATAAGGCGACGGAGGAAATAGAAGTGTTTTCCAAAGCGGTCAGCGAGATACTCGAGCTTTCCGTCAACGCTTTTGAGACAGAAAATCTGGAACGGGCAAAGCTTGTAGAGCCGCTTGAGGAGGCTATCGACCAGCTCAACAATGAAATCAAGAAGCGGCATGTAAAGCGTCTGCGGAAGGGAAAGTGTACGATAGAGTTAGGTTTTGTGCTTACGGATATCACTACCAATTATGAAAGAGTGGCAGATCATTGCTCTAACATTGCAGTGTGCCTTCTGCAGGTGAGCGAGGGCAGCTTTGAGACCCATGGATACTTAGACAGCCTGAAGGATAAAGACAATATTGCATTTAAGGGCAAGGTGCTTGCGTACAAGGAGAAATATATTCTGCCGTAATCGGCAATGACAGAAGAAAATAGATATGAAAAAAACAGAAGCCGTTATACAGCAGCTTCTGTTTTTTTCTCTTTCAACGGGATATCGTTTTGTTCTGTTTTTTCGGCTGTGCTCTGTACAGCCGGTGTGTCTTTTTCTTCCTGTGCGTTTTCTGTCAGGGCAGCTTCTTCCTTTTGAGGGAGAGTCAGCAGTACATGAGAGATTCTGTTCTGGTCGATTCCTTTGACCTGTAGGATGGTGCCGTCCTCTAAGATGACGGCTTCCTCGTCCTCCGGCAGACGGTCGAGCTGTCCGATGATGATGCCGCCGATGGAATCATAGTCGTCGGAATTCAAGTCGGTGCCGAGGACGTCATTGATATCGGACAGGTTCATGCTGCCTTCTATCAGATAGATATTTTCTTCTATTTTTTGTATCAGTTCTTTCTCGTCCTCATCGTATTCATCTCTGATTTCGCCTACCAGCTCTTCCAATAAATCTTCCAGTGTTATCATGCCGACCGTTGAGCCGTATTCATTTAACACAAAAGCAACATGCAGGGATTTTTCGCGCATTTCCAGCAGTAAATCAGCCGTTTTCTTGTATTCATAGGTGTAGTAGGCGTCACGGATGAGGGGCTCAAGCTGAAAACTGCTGTCGTCTGCGAGGAAAAAGTCCTTGATATTGATAAAGCCAAGCATACTGTCCTTATCCTCCTGATAGACAGGAAGGCGGGTGTACATAGATTCCTTAAAGATGGAAAGCAGCTCGTCATAGGTGCCGTCCGAACTGATTGTCACCATATTGACACGGGGAATCATGATATCCTTAGCGCAGGTGTCTGAAAACTCAAATACATTATAGATAAGCTCGCGTTCCTCTGTCTCAATCTCGCCGTCTTCGTGGCTGACGTCTACATAAGTTTTCAGCTCGTTTTCCGTAATGGTCTCTTTTTTGGACGAATCAATATGTAAAAGTCTGAGAACGCCGCCGGCGATGGCGTCTACGATGAAGATAACGGGCGTCAGCAGCTTCATCATGTAATAAATGGTGCGGGAGTAGGCGAGAGAAATTTTTTCTGAATTCAGACTTGCCCATGTTTTGGGAACAATCTCGCCGACAAGCAGTATGATAAAGGTAAGAACGCCGGTAAATATGCCGATATATGCGCCAAAGCCGAGCCGGATAACCAATGAGGTAGTGAGAGAGGAGGCGCTCAGATTGACGATGTTGTTGCCAATCAGGATGGCGTTCAGCATTTTGCTGTATCTGTCCAGTATTTTGTTGACAATGGCTGCACGTTTGACGCCTTCTTCTTCCAGCGTGCGCATTTTTACACGGTTTACCGTGGTCAGCGCAGTTTCCGCAGAAGAAAAGAAAGCGGATAAGATAACCAGAATAAAAAGAACTATCAGTTGTATGACACCAGAGGTATCCAAAAAAAACCACTCCTTTGTTAAAAAAATTGTCTGATGAATGAAATCATACAATATTCATTAGTATATTGTCAAGTTATGAGCCGTCCAAACATATAATTTCACAGGAAGTTTAGAATATGTTGAGAGAAGGAGGGAACATGGAGAGAGAAAGAAATCCGAAGAAAGAGCTGACCGGCGGAATCCCGGTACTGTTTTTACTGAAATGTCTTTTGATTTCCTACATACTGACAGGCGGACTGCTTATGCTTCTGGCGCTTTTGGTCTACCGGTTTGGCCTGTCGGAAAAATTAGTGTCGGTTGTCATTATCGGCATATACATAGGAGCCACGTTTTTGGCGGGCTTTCTTGCGGGAAAAAAGCTGAAGGCAAAGAAGTATCTGTGGGGACTTTTGGTGGGCAGTCTCTACTTTACGGTGCTGGTGGTGCTGTCCCTTGTGGTAAATCATTCCTTTAAGGACGTTGCTTCCAATTTCTTTACGGTACTGATTATGTGCGCAGGCAGCGGTATGCTGGGAGGTATGCTGAGCTGACAGGCGCGGATTTTTATTTTTGCTTACTTTTTGCAAAAAAACTCTTTTACAAACAGGAAATATATGTTATACTACACAAATGAACGTAAAATGAACAATATTTACGAAGGTTGTAAGAAAGGAATGACAATTCACATGAAGCATATTAAAACATTAAGCACAAGAGACTTGAAGGAATCCATGAAAAAAGGCGGCTGCGGTGAGTGCCAGACCTCATGCCAGTCTGCATGCAAAACCTCCTGTACAGTAGGAAACCAGAGTTGTGAAAAGCTTAAGTAAATATTTTGCAGGATGTAGTGGACAAAAAGCAGCGATTTGCGTCGCTGCTTCATTTATGTATGAAGGAAGCAGCGGCTGTAAAAAGCAGGAGGTATAAGATTGATACATCAGTACAAAAGCAATGGATTTAACATTGTAATGGATATAAACAGCGGTTCCGTCCATGTGGTGGACGATATCGTTTACGATATGATTTCCCTGATAGAGCCGCTTGTTGAGGAGGGAATTAAGGACGCCGATTTGATTAAGGCGGCGGTCATCAACTGTGCCAATCTGCCGTATCCCGAAGAAGAAATTACGGAGGCGGTAGAGGAGGTGCTGGAGCTTGAGAAGCTGGGACAGCTCTTTGCGCAGGACGTATATGCGGACTATATTTTTGATTTTAAAAAGCGGGAAACCGTGGTAAAGGCACTCTGCCTGCACATCGCGCACGACTGTAATCTTGCCTGTGAATACTGCTTTGCCGGAGAGGGTGAATATCATGGGAGAAGGGCGCTTATGAGCCTTGAAGTCGGCAAAAAGGCGCTGGATTTTCTGGTGGCAAATTCAGGAAACCGCATCAATCTGGAAGTGGACTTTTTCGGCGGGGAGCCTACGATGAACTGGCAGGTGGTGAAGGATTTGGTGGAATACGGCAGAAGCCTGGAAGACCCGCACCACAAGAAGTATCGTTTTACCCTGACCACAAACGGCGTGCTCTTAAATGATGAAAT
>CAMWUP010000306.1 GCA_947177465.1 uncultured Lachnospiraceae bacterium | reverse complement strand
TCAGCGCGCATTTTTTATGTAATCTTTCCATTCAGGGAATGTACTTTTTTAATGTAACATACTTTCATCATTTTTACTATCTCAAGTTAAGATTCAACAAAATATTTATAAATATTGCATATAGCATTTTCTCTTGTCGGAAGCTCTAAAACGGGGTATGATAAAAGTGATAAATATAAACTGTAAAGGCAGGGTAACAGGAATGGGCGGATTTTTTGGCGTAGCTTCACAGCAGGACTGTGTTTTTGATTTGTTTTTTGGCATTGATTATCATTCCCACTTGGGAACACGACGCGGCGGTATGGCCGTTTACGGAGAAGACGGTTTTAACCGCTCCATCCACAATATTGAAAATGCTCCTTTTCGGACAAAATTCGACAAGGATATACACGAAATGAAGGGCTTTCTGGGCATCGGCTGTATCTCCGACTATGAGCCACAGCCTCTTATCGTGCGTTCCCACCACGGCACCTATGCCCTTACCACAGTGAGTAAAATTAACAACGTAGAAGAGCTGACGCACAAGCTGTTTGACAATGGACACTCACACTTTCTGGAAATGAGCGGCGGCGACATCAATGCGACGGAGCTTGTGGCATCCCTGATTAACCAGAAAGAAAACCTGATAGAAGGAATAAACTATGCTTTGGAAGAGATAGACGGCTCTCTCTCCCTGCTGCTGATGAATCAGAACGGTATTTACGCGGCGCGTGACAAATACGGCAGAACTCCTATTTCCATCGGACGCAAGGAAAATGCTTTCTGCGCTGCTTTTGAAAACTTTGCCTATCGGAATCTGGGTTACACCGATTATAAAGAGCTTGGCGCAGGAGAAATTGTCGTCATGACGCCTAAAAACTGCATCACGCTGGTAAATCCGAATCAGAATATGAAAATCTGCACCTTTTTGTGGGTGTACTACGGCTATCCGTCCAGCTCCTATGAGGGCGTCAGCGTGGAACAGATGCGCTATCACTGCGGCGAAAAAATGGCTCAGCGGGACAATGTGAGGCCCGATATTGTGGCAGGCGTACCCGACTCAGGCATCGCCCATGCCATCGGCTATGCCAATGAATCCGGTATTCCTTTTTCCAGACCCTTTATCAAATACACCCCTACCTGGCCGCGCTCCTTTATGCCGACCATACAGAGTCAGCGCAATCTGATTGCCAAGATGAAGCTGCTCGCAGTAGATGAACTCATTCGCGACAAAAGCCTTTTGCTTATCGACGACTCCATCGTAAGGGGAACTCAGCTTCGGGAGACCACTGAATTTTTGTACCAGAGCGGCGCAAAGGAGGTACATATCCGCCCTGCCTGCCCGCCTCTGCTTTACGGCTGTAAATATTTAAATTTTTCACGTTCTTCCTCCGAGATGGACTTAATCACCAGACGCGTTATCGCAAGACTGGAAAACGGCAATGTGACGGACGAGGTTTTACAGGAATATGCGGACCCCGACTCAGAAAAGCATGAGCGCATGGTAGAGGAAATCCGCAAGGAGTTAAACTTTACCTCCCTGCGCTTTAACAGGCTGGACGACATGCTGGATGCCGTCGGTATCGATAAATGCAGACTCTGCACCTATTGCTGGAACGGCAGGGAATAGACAATGGCAACAAAAAAGCGGCTGTAAGACCTTACTCTTCACAGCCGCTTTTTACATCCAGATAATATTGTAACAAAAGCTTTACCACGCGATTGTAGCTTATCATGCCATCCTCCACACCGTTCAGCCTCAAAGAAGCCTCTGTAAAGCTGTCCGAAGCAGCCTCTACAATCTCAGTATCTATCAGTGCCTCCTCGTTGATTCTGTCCCAATCCTCCTGCTTCACAAAAATATTGTCCGCCAATACCTGCGGCAGAATGGGTTCCTCCTGCCGGTATCGCTCCAAATCGCCTCCGACTGCGTCATAAAAATCATTGTCCAGATAGTTTAATACACTCAGATAGCCGCTGTACCGGAAAACCAAATCATCAGAAGAAACACATGCCAGAAAACCAATAAAATTCGCCTCATCCTCATAAATATAACCCTTGAGATGTGCAAGCTCATGACACAGGGTAGCAGGCTTATTCATAAGGTACATCACATCATTGTAATTGGCTTCCATGGAAAACGGAAAATAGTAGCCCTGCATATACTGCTGGCACATAAAGTCTGAGAACAGCAGCGGCTTCGGACGCGGATAAAAACCGCTCAGACCCTCGTATTCCTCACCTAGCGCCTGCATAATGCGGATAGCCTCCTGCCTCATGTCACCCCTGTAAATGATATCCCCATTCTCGTCCCGTTCCATCTGCCCACACAGTTCATTACATTGGCACACTACAAAATTCCTGACAATAAGCAGCTCCTCCAAATCATAAGAATCCCCCCCTACACCGCTGAAATACCGGTTATTAAAGGTTTCTCCATGGTACAAAAGAGTACAGTTCAATGTCATAATCAGACAGACGCCCAATAGAATCCATGCATATATTTTATAAAAAATAACTGCGCCGGTAAACAGTCTCTTTTCCCTGCGCCTGCGGTACGAGGGTATCAGAATACACACCAAAAGCACAATCGCCAGCAAAACGGCAGCTGCCGTCAGTAAAACGCCCAGGCAAAGCAGAATTTCCCCAACGGAAAAGGGGAAGAGTCCGGAAAATCTCCCATAAGTATTGACCCATATCGGAAAAATATGCTCTATGTACCAGTCGCTGAAGCCTGAAAAACACCATGCTGCTATATTGAAAAGTATGGTAATCCCTGCGATAACGCCATATGCAATTTTCCTTCCCCTGCCCTTCTTGCTCTTCATATGACCGCCTTCCCTTCCTTGCCATATTGGGGACATTCTGTAAATCCCCTCCCATTCTTACAAACGAGTCACCCCATTATCATTATTATAACACCTTGCTCCCGCAAAAGCACTGTAAGATATATGGAAATTTTGTGAAGCTTTGCAGTCAAAACGGAAAGAGAAACTGCATCTCCTGCAGTTTCCCTTCCGTTTTCGCTCTATATTTTTAACCTAAAAGCAAATGTTCATGCGTACCTATACTCACTGTCTTCCTTGGTTAATCGATAACCATATTCTCTGTATCCTGCCTCTGCTGCCAGTTATGCTATCATGCCGGTAATTGCAGTCTCTTCTCTTTTGCTTCTCATTTTTATCCCCTTTGTCAGCCTCACACCGCTTTCTCTTTCGTCTCTATCGCATCACAACTGAGAGAATGATTTTTAAAATGATATTCCCTTCAGACTCTGCATAATAGCAAACTACTATTTAACAGTCCCTTTTACCACTCCCTCCTTGTTACTATATTTATATTATAGTAATAATTTAACATGCCAATGTAATCCGTACAAGCGTCAGAGTTGTCCAATAAAAGCCATTACCCTTTTAACATCAGCGCTACATTCCGCTTCCTAAAGCCGACAGCAAGCACAACGCTGACAATCAGCACCACAAATGCCG
>CAMWUP010000305.1 GCA_947177465.1 uncultured Lachnospiraceae bacterium | reverse complement strand
GGTGCAGAGGGTGAGGGCGGCAAAGTGGAGCGGTGAGCCGGATACGGCAGGGACAGAGGGAGAGATAACAGATGAGATAAGCGTACCGGAACCGGAAAACAAAGGGAATGTTTACAGCTTTGCATCAACACCGGATACCGTTACCATTTATGATGAGGAAGTAATCAGTACAAATGCCATTCTGATTGATGAAAGTACTGATAGAATCGTTGCCTCGAAGGGCGCAGATGAAAGAATCTATCCGGCATCCATGACAAAGGTACTGACGGTGCTTGTGGCAGCGGAGCAAATCAAGGAAGAGGATTTGGATGATACCTTCACCATGACTCTGGAAATTACAGATTATGCTTATATACATGACTGCAGTTCAGTGGGATTTTTGGATGGGGAGGAAGTAACGGTGCGTGATTTGTTTTATGGAACCGTGCTGCCATCCGGAGGTGACGCCGCATTGGGGCTTGCGGTTTATATAGCAGGTTCCCATGAGGCATTTGTCGATATGATGAATGAAAAGCTGGAAGAGCTTGGGATAGCGGACAGTGCACATTTTACGAATTGTATAGGGCTTTATGATGAAAATCACTATTGTACTGTTTATGATATGGCGATTATTATGAAGGCGGCAATGCAGAATGAGCTGTGCAGGGAATTTTTGTCTGCACATATTTACACCACCGTGCCAACAGAGCAGCATCCGGATGGGATTACAATTTCCAATTGGTTTCTGCGAAGAATTGAGGATAAGGAAACAGGGGGTGAGGTGTTGTGCGCCAAGACGGGGTATATAACCCAGGCCCGAAACTGCGCGGTAAGCTATGGTATTTTTGCAGGCGGGACGCCGTACATTTGTGTAACGGTAGGTTCCACCAGCGTTTGGAGATGTATCTATGACCATGTGGAAATTTACAATAGGTATATTCCAGCTTTCTGAGAGCGTATTGTAAAACCCCTGTCGGGCTATTCCAGGCGGCAGGGGCTTATTCTGATACATTTATTCTGTTTCAATTCCGAAAATCTCACATATCTGCTGCGCCTGCTCCTCCGACAGGGTATTGTAGGCAATGCCGCTGAATTCATAAAACATATTGGAAACTGCCGTGTATTTTAAGCCGTCAATTTCGTTGCCGTACTCTGTAGCAACCGACAGGTACCGCCCGAGTCTGACTGCGTCTAACGGTCCCGTGCCGTCTGTGGCGGCTTCTGCGCTGCCGTAATCAATGATATCCCAGCGGTCGCTGCCATAACAGGTAAGAGAGGAAAGCACCTGATAGACAGCTTCAATCTCAGCGCGGTCTGTGATGGTACTGTTCCCGATTTGTTCCTGTAATTTTTTTCCCGCATCGGTGTTGACCATGGTGGGAGGGAATACCTGAATTGACACAATGGCGTCGGAGGATTCCAGTCGGTAAACCAGTTTTAAAACGTCGCTGTAGGGATAGGAATCACCGGTAAAGCACTGGAATTTCCAGAGTGTATAAGCGCCCTCCGTATTTTGAATCAGGTATTGCATATCCCTGTGTCCTGAGACATAGTACCATTCTTCCGCTTCGGGAATCGCAGCGCCAAGGCACGAGGATAAATCTGCGCTTGTAGACACGTTGGTGTAGATGCCCGTATAATCTCCGACAGGGACAAAAGTAAACCAGAGCGCCTCATTTTTTATATAATCGGAGTCGGAACCAGACGCAAGCAGGGTTTCCATGGAAACAAAGGGTTCCGTGGTCTCAGGATTGTCCTGCGGGATACTGACTGAAGTCTCGGTATCGGGAGAGGTTACCATACCGATGTTGTCAGGCAGCTTCGGCATGTTCCTGTGAAGCAGGGAAGGAAGAATCGCTGCGGCAGCAAATATAAGACAGAGACATGCCGCTGCAGCACAAAGTTCAGCCAGTATTTTGCTTATCTGCCGTTTTCTTCCTTTTTTTCGTATCCTGTCCGTATGGGCAATCAAATCGTCATCCAGTAAATCCAGCGCATCGCTGATAATTTCTCGTTTCATAATAACCTCCATGCCGCCTTTGGCGGCTCAAATGGGAATGAAAAATGTTGTCCATTCCAATTTACATAAATCCTTCTTGTTCCAAATAAAGCCGCAGTTTATTGCGGGTGCGGTATAACAGGCTTTTTATTTTTGCCTCGCTTGTATGGGAGTAAGCGGCGATTTCCTTAATGGAATCGGCAAAATAATACCTGCCGATAAACGCGTTTCTTGCTTCTTTGGGAAGCGTCCTGAGATATCCGTTTATCGCAGCCGCCAAAAGTCGCGTGTCGATTTCTGCTTCGGTTGTGTTGCCGCCGGAAAGCGCTTCCTCCAGTTCGGAAAGAGAAACCGTATATTCTGAAGGGAGTCTTTTGATGCGGCTTTTTTTTCGCAGGATATCGATGGAAATCCGTCGTGTTATTTTTGCCAGATAGGTGGAAAGCATATCCGGCTTCTTAGGCGGGATGCTTTCCCACGCGCTCAAATAAGTATCGTTTACACTTTCCCTGCAGTCCTCGCGGTCATAGAGGATGTTATAAGCGATTTTTGACAGGTACTGCCCGTATTTTTTCTCCGTCTCCCGAATTGCCGCTTCGTCCCGCGCAAAATAAAGGGAAACAATGTTATCGTCATGCATGAGGCTGCTCTCCTTTCAGGCTGTTAAGCCCTCACTTTATATCTCGTCAAAAAAAGAGAGTGGTTGCATGGGAAAAGAAAAAATTGACATGCAACTTCCTTTTTGTTATACTTTACCCAAATAGAAAAGAAAGGTGGCTTACGTGTGTTGATTTGTATTTGCATTGGTCGTATCCGCATAGCAGGGCGATAAAAAAGCAGATATACTGTCTCATGTAAATGGGATTTTTTTGCGTGCAAATACAAATATCATACGTAAACAGACAGGATATGGGGAGACTCATGTTTTGTTCTGTTTGCCATGTTGTATCGTTTTAGCAGGAAAAGTCCGTTTGCGGAGGATTTCCTGCTTTTTTGTTGCCTTTTTTGAATCAGTAACTGATTAAAAAACGGAGGTTAGTATGCAAAAAGGCAGAAAACAAGAAAAAAGAAACGATACAAAACAGCTTTCCAATTCACAAAATTTCATAACGGACAGAAAACTGCTGCACAGGCTTGTGCAGCTTGGTGGTATTGGCAAAAGCGATACCATCTTTGAGATTGGAACGGGTAAAGGGCATCTGACGGAAACGCTTTGTCAGAAGGGCGGCTTTGTGTATTCCATTGAAATTGATGCAAAGCTTGCAGACTATGCAAGGACAAAATTGTCACACCTATCCAACATAAAACTGATTTGCGGGGACTTTCTGAAGTATTCCCTGCCCGCAAAGGGAAATTACAAGGTGTTTGCCAACATTCCCTATTTTATTACGACGCAGATTATGGAAAAACTGACGAACACAATGAATCCGCCGACGGATATATGGCTTATTATGGAAAAGGGCGCGGCAAAAAGGTTCATGGGGATTCCAAGGGAAAACGAAAAATCCCTGTTATTG
>CAMWUP010000304.1 GCA_947177465.1 uncultured Lachnospiraceae bacterium | reverse complement strand
GGGTATACAGAGCTGGATGATTTGATTTTAAATACGGTCGGCGTAGGAGTCGGGGCAAAGCTCAACAAGTGGAATAAGATTAAATTTATACGGTATACCGGTATAGGTGTTTTGCTTTTTTCGGCGATATATTCGGCCTGTTTCTATAAAGAGCCGTCCGCAAAGAGTACAATAAAATGGTTTACGCCCATTGACTGTGAAAGCTTTGACGGCAGGTATCTTGCAAAGCAGGAAATTTCGGAGGCGTCGGAAAATCCGCTGAGAAGTATTCAGATAGATATTTACGACACGGAAAACAATATGCTTGTGGATAGCATTTATATAGAGTCACTTTGGGGTGGCTTTCAGGGGATTATATGGGGAGAGGACAATTACAATCTGGCAATAGGGAAGTGGGATGGCACCATGCTCCTTTATGTGTACGAGGACGGCGGCTGGCATGAGGCGGAAAATATCGCTGTTGGCAGTGCTGAGCACAAGGTAGGGCAGAACGGCGCTAAATCTGTGCGAATCCGCAGGAGGCTCTAAGGAATGGATATTTTCGTATTCTCAGAAAAGCTGTTCTACCAGATATTGGTAGACGGCTTCGTTCTTTTTCTGCCAGTTTTCGCAGACAGCTTCCGCCACTTCCTTTACAGGAACGGAGAGCGTGATATCCACCAGCGTGATGCCGCGGTCCTTTGCCGTAAGGCGCGCTTCGTATTCGCCGCTTGTAGATTTATAATAATTTGCCGATACAGAGGCTTCATTTCGCAATGCGAGTTCTTTTTCGGACAGGTAATTTTCAATATCTTCTTTGATGGCGGCACTGATACGGCTGCCGAAAAAGCGGAGCGTTTCCCGCCCTTCGTCGGTAATGGCAAGCTGCGTCCGGTTTAAAATCGTCGTGGCTGTAATAAGCTGTGTGTCAATTAATTCCGAAATCACCTGCTGCAAAGTAAAAAAATTGGTGTAGTCTTTCTCCTGTATAAAATCACCGACCTGTGCTTTGGTCAGCGGAAAGCTTACCCTGTCAAGCATATAGAGTACAATCAGTTTATATAAGGTTAGTGGATCCTGCAGCATAAAAACATCTCCCTTGATATGTGTGCCGCTGCTTCATGGTTTTGTGCAGCGTGTTGAGTACATTTCTTTTATTCAGGCTCCAAAGCGGAGCAAGCAACAGGTTCTTAGGTCCGTCTCCGGTCAGCCGGTGAATTACGATGTCGGGGCTTAAAAGCTCCAGACAGTGAATCAGGATATCGGTATATTCCTCTTGCGACAAAGCAGAAAAACCGGAAAGCCGGTCTTCCAGATACATATTCCCGAGAGCGGTATTCTGCAGTATGTGCAGAAGCTGAAGCTTAATACCGAAAGGGCGCAGAACCGTATGTGCAGACGGACTTTGCGGGTTTGGAACATGGTTTAAATAGCGCACGGTTTCATACATCATTTCCGGCGTTTCGTCCGGCAGTCCTAAAATCACATGTACAATAACCGGAATATCAATTTGGGCGAGGGCAGCCATTGCTTCCTCAAAAACGGGGAGCGTATATCCCCTGCCGAAAAAAGCGGCGGTTTTTTCATGTATAGTCTGCAGCCCCAGCTCTATCCAGATAAGCTTTTCGGGATAGCCTGCCTTTAATTCGGCGAGCAGAGAAAGAACATCCCTCCCAAGGCAGTCGGGACGGGTTGCAATGGAAATGCCGGCAGTCTCAGGAAGCGAGAGGGCGGCGGTATAAATATCCCGCAGATAGGGGACTGGCGCATAGGTGCCGGTATACGCCTGAAAATAAGCGATAAAACGGCTGCCGGTATTTTTACCGGACAAAAGCTGTCTGCCCGCAAGAAGCTGCTCCTTTACGGAAGCGGCATCCGTCCGCCGGGCAAAATCACCGCTGCCGCCCGCACTACAGAAAATACAGCCGCCGCGCCCTAAGGAGCCGTCCCTGTTCGGACAGGTAAAACCGCCGTCAAGTGCAAGCTTGTAATATTTTTCCCCGTAGGTATGTTTCATATAAGCGTCCAAAGAATAATACGGTTTGGAGAGCCATTCAGTGTTCATAAGCAGTTCCTATTTGATGTGGGATTTTACCGCTTCTGCAACTACCTCTGCCACCTTGGGATTGAAGGCTTCCGGCATGATGTTGTCCTCGTCAAGCTCTTCTTCGGGGACAAGACCTGCGATGGCAAGGGCGGCAGCCAGCTTCATCTCCTCCGTAATCTGTGTGGCGCGTCCTTCCAGAGCGCCTTTAAAGATGCCGGGAAAAGCGACTACATTGTTGACCTGATTGGGAAAATCGGAGCGGCCGGTGCCGACCACTTTTGCACCGGCTTTTTTTGCCAAATCAGGCATAATTTCAGGAACGGGGTTTGCCATAGCAAAGAGAATGGCGTCCTTGTTCATGGAGGCAACCATTTCCTCACTTACAATGCCGGGTGCGGAAACACCTATGAAAATATCTGCATCTTTCATGGCGTCCGCAAGCGTTCCGGTCATATTCTGCAGATTGGTAACCTCAGTCATCTTCTGCTGCATCCAGTTTAAGCCTTCCGTTTGTTTCGAAACGATACCGGTCTTGTCGCACATAATGATGTCGGGGAAGCCGTAGGTGAGCAGCAGCTTTGTGATGGCAACGCCTGCGCTGCCTGCGCCGTTTACAACGATTTTGCAGTCTTCTTTTTTCCTGCCGGTTACCTTTAAGGCGTTGATAATGCCGGCGAGCACCACGATGGCGGTGCCGTGCTGGTCATCATGGAAAACGGGGATATCCAGCATTAGCTTCAGACGTTCCTCGATTTCAAAGCAACGGGGAGCGCTGATATCTTCCAGATTGATGCCACCGAAGCCCGGGGCGAGGTACGCAACGGTTTTGATGATCTCTTCGGTATCCTGTGTATCCAGACAAATCGGGACTGCGTTGACGCCTCCGAATTCCTTGAACAGAACAGCCTTGCCCTCCATAACGGGCATCGCGGCGTAAGGACCGATATTGCCCAGTCCCAAAACGGCGCTGCCGTCCGATACAACGGCTACCGTATTGGCTTTCATAGTGTATTGATAAGCGGCTTCCCTGTCCTTTGCAATCACCTTGCATGGCTCAGCAACGCCGGGGGTATAGGCGAGCGCCAAATCCTCTCTGGACTTTACAGGCGTTTTGCTTACCGTCTCAATTTTTCCGTTCCACTGCTCATGGAGCAGTAATGCTTTTTCGTTGGTTGTCATGGCTGTCCCTCTTTTCCTCTGTTTTTTCCTATCCTATCATAGTATATTTCTGTTTTTGACGCAAGCAGAAGTTAGAGGCTTTTTCTTGAAACAGGGTAAAAGAAGAAAGCCGGAAACTATCTTGTAGCTTCCGATATTTTCTGATAATATATTCACATTTGGAATCATTGTGTCAATTCTGATAGCGTACATAGATAGCACAAAAAAGTAACCGCCCTCAGCCAAAGGGATGCGGTTACTTTTTTAGAAACCAATTTCTAAGGGCTGACCGTCTATCGGCAGTATTCCCTTTTGTGCTTTTATTGTAGCAGATTCC
>CAMWUP010000303.1 GCA_947177465.1 uncultured Lachnospiraceae bacterium | reverse complement strand
TTACGATAGCGTCTGTAAGCAACTGAATAGTGGTCACGGCTCATTCCCAGTTTTAAATATTTCATCGCCTGTACATAATCGCCGGCCGTCAAGTACGCTTTACCGATACCGGTGTTGGCAAGTTCATTGTTTTCATCAAGCTCCAGCACCCTCTGCCAAAGCGCCACCGCCTCGGTTTCGTCACCGTCATAGCGCAAGGAGACTGCTTCATTAATCAATCTTCCGTACTCAGTTTCGTTAAAGCAGATAATCTCGCCTCTCGTAGCATCCAGCACTACCAGCATACCGCCGATATCTTCCACAGCCACCGGCATGGAGAAGGTTCCCGTCTGTGTTCCCAGACCTCCGAAAATATAGAGCAGATTTCCTTCGTGATCATAGGTAAAAATACGTCCCCTCTTCCTGTCCAGACAGGAGTAAATACCGTTGCCGCGGTAAACCACGTCGGTAAACTGGGAGGGTCCTCCATATTCTGTCGTACTATTTATCCAGAGGTCGCCGCCCACATTTCCGTTTTCACCCTTTTTGATAACGTCCTCACCGCGAGGATTTAAACGCCTCACCCCCTGTTCGCCCTTGGGGTCGATATTAGAAGCGTACACAAATCCGTCAGGGTCAATATCGATGCCGGTAAACTCTGTCGGAATAAAGAGTACCTGTTTTGCACGCTCTTCCTTGCTCGCCAGTCTCTTCCAGAACTTTTCCCAAAGGCTGATTTCTACCTCAATAGTACCAAAGAAACTGGAAAAGGTTCCGTTGCTCTCAAACACCATGATACCTTCGAACATATTCTGTGCAATGACATAAATTCTGTCCGCATAGTCTACTACTACCTTGAGGGGCACAAACACATATCCGTCTTCCAAGCTCTCCGACTGCGGATTCGCCACTATCTGAACCAGCTTTCCTGCCTGATCGAGCACTACAATACGGTTGTTCTGTGAATCCGCTACATAAATCAGGTTCTTCTCGGAAACAGCTACGCCATAGGGCTGCTTGAAAGTATCTTCCACACCGTTATTGTCAAAGGTCGTAATCACATTCAGTACCTTTGTCATGTTGCGGTCAAGCACCACGATTCGGTTGTTGCCCGTATCCGCCACATAAATGGAACCATCTGCATCTTTGCATAAATCCTGCGGCGTCACAAATCTGCCAATCGGTTCTCCGTTCCATGTCAAATCCGTTCCCTTCACGGTTCCGGCAGGCACATACGGCGCAGGTGTAAAGTGGATATACTCCCGATAGTCATAATTATAGGTGTCATACGGAAGCTCGGAGGCGTATGCGCTCTCTCCCGCCGCCAGCGCCAGCACAAACGCCGCAAGGCAGAGGGATATGATTTTTCGTAGCCTTACAAATCTTTTCATCTCCGTTCCCTCCTGTTAATCTTTCATACCGGATGAAGTCATGGTTTCCAAAATATTTCTCTGGCAGATGAGGAAGAAGGTAATCGGTACTGCCGCGATAATAAAGGTTACCGCTGCCGCCGCGCCCGCTCTTGCCATACCGCCTGCCGAAATCTGCTGCAGGGAATACTGCAGGGGCTTTAACTCCTCGTCACGAAGGAAAGTGCTTCCCGTATTGCTCCACATCTGCTGGAACTGGAAAATCGCCAGTGTCAGCCATGCGGGTTTTACATTAGGCATCACAATCTTCCAGAAAATATGCCATTCATTTGCGCCGTCCAATCTCGCCGATTCCATTAGGGAATCCGGAAGCTGTTCCATAAACTGTTTCATCAGGTACAGACCCATACCAAAGGAGCAGGCGGGCAGGATTAACGCCCAATAACTGTTATTGATATGCAGCCACGAAATCATCATGTACTGCGGTGTCTGTGTAACCGTCCAGTGGAACATCATGGAAAGCACTACCATCTGGAACAGAATCCCTTTTCCCGGGAAATTGTGCTTTGCCAGCGGATATGGGGCAAGGGATGCGATGATAACTTGCCCAACCATACCGCCGCCGGTAATAATAATGGTATTTAATATGTCTCTGGAAAACGGTACCCAGGAATCATTCATAATGGTGAACAAATCCGAGAAATTTTCCAAGGTAGGGTTTCTTACAAAAATCTTGGGCGGGAACTGATACAACTCATCCAACGGCTTTAAGCAGTTGTTAATCACCATGACAAGCGGCATTATCATCGCTACGCCGCAGATTGCCATAATGACAAACAAAAGCGTATTTCCCGCCATGGAACGGTTCAGTTTCTTTTCCCTCGGTTTAAAAAACCGGCGTTTCTTGTAGGGCTTCAAATAATTTTTTTGTCTGCTCATTATTCTCCTACCCTCCTTAACAGTCTTTGTACTAAGAGGTTACTGCCCACCATCAGCAGGAACAATACGGTTGCAATTGCTGAAGCATATCCCATCTCAAACCGGACAGTACCATAGTCCAGAAGGTGGGTAACTACCGTTGCACCGGAATAATTGACCGATGGATTGCCGGCAAGCTGTATGGACACATCCGAAATTGCAAACGCCTGCGTAATCTGCATAACAGCACCAAACATAAGCTGGGGCTTCATAGCGGGGAGCGTTACATACCACAACTCCTGCCAGCGGTTCTTGACACCGTCCAGTGCCGCCGCCTCGTACAGAGATTTGTCTACTGTCTGCAAACCTGCGATAAAAGACAGGAAACCGGTTCCCAGACTCAGCCACAACTGCACGACTATCAGGAAAGGAAGCACATATTTTTCTGTCTTCATCCACACAATCGCTTCGTCCAGAATGCCAAGGTCCATCAACAGACCGTTTAAGTAGCCATAGCGGTCGCCCGAAAGAATCAGGGTCCATACCACATAGGCGTTACCGCAGATACTGGGTGCATAGAATATCAAGGTCAAGAACGCCCTTACCCATCCTTTAAACTCATTGATAATCCATGCAAACAACAGGCACAGGAAATAGCTGACCGGTCCTGTAACTACTGCCAGAATCATGGTATTTTTTAATGCCTTCATGAAGATATCATCTTCCAAAAACAGCTTTATATAGTTTTTCCAGCCTATAAATTCGGGCATTTCCAACATGTTATAGTAGGTAAAGCTAAAGCACACGCTCAAGATTACCGGAATTACCGTAAAGAGGAAAAACAATATAAAGTAAGGCGCCAACATCATGTAACAAGCTTTATTCCGTTTAATCCGGTATCCCAGAGTTGCCTGCTTTTTTGCTATATCCAGCGCTTCCTGCGATACTTTTACCTCGGAAATTTCTCCGTTTCCAGCCATCTTTTCCTCCTCCTACTTTCCGCGTTCCACATCCAATTCAAGCTCTTCACGCTTGTAGTTTATTTCTGCATTAATATAAATTACCTTATCCATCAACTCTTCACGCGGCAGAGCCGTATCTGTCTCCGTCACCACTGTATAGAAGGCATTGTACACATTACGCCACGAGTAATATCCGCCGGGTACCTGTGGAATTCCCTGTACCCATTCCATGGACTCTTTTAACGCCTCAAAATCGACCACAGGCCAAGGCAGATTTAAGAATGCAATGTAGTTTGCCGTCGGCA
>CAMWUP010000302.1 GCA_947177465.1 uncultured Lachnospiraceae bacterium | reverse complement strand
GAGCAGAGCAGGGTTCTCTCCGGTGAAAATGTATTTAAGCTGTATGATACTTATTGATTTCCGCCCGATTTGACAGAAGAAATTCTGGCAGAGAAGGAGATGTCCGCGGATTGGGAAGGCTTTGAAGCCTGCATGAAGGAGCAGAAGGAAAAAGCGAGAAAGGCGCGCAAGGTAACCAATTATATGGGCGCTGATGCCACGGTTTATGAAGAAATTTCAACAGCGCTTACCACGGAGTTCGTAGGTTATGACAGACTGGAGCATATCTCTGAAATCACGGCAATGACCACGGAGACGGAGCTTACCGATGCACTGGCTGACGGTGACGTGGGCACGATTGTAGTAAAAGAATCGCCCTTTTATGCCACCATGGGCGGACAGAACGGCGACAAGGGTGTGATTACGGTGGCAGAGGGTGAATTTACCGTGGAGGACACCATAAAGCTGCCCGGCAATAAAACAGGACATATCGGCAGAGTGACAAAGGGCATGTTTAAGACAGGCGATGCCGTTACCCTGTGTGTGGATGCGTCAAACAGGGGAGATACCTGTAAAAACCACAGCGCAACCCATCTTTTGCAGAAGGCGCTCAGGGAGGTGCTCGGCACGCATGTAGAGCAGGCAGGTTCCTTTGTGGACGGAGAAAGACTGCGATTTGACTTTACCCATTTTGCCGCTATGACACGGGAGGAAATCGAAAGGACCGAGGCGATTGTAAATGAGCAGATTGCCAATGCACTGCCGGTAAAAACACAGATTATGAGTATTGACGAGGCGAAAAAGACCGGCGCGATGGCGTTATTTGGGGAAAAATACGGCGAGAAGGTACGTGTGGTTTCCATGGGGGATTTTTCCACGGAGCTCTGCGGCGGTACCCATGTGGCAAACACGGGCGTGATTTCCGTATTCAAGATAATATCCGAGAGCGGCGTGGCAGCCGGCGTCCGCAGAATTGAGGCGCTGACGGGAAGCGGCGTGCTCTCCTATTACAAACAGCTTGAAGAGACGCTGGAAAACGCGGCAAAGGCAGTGAAAGCAACACCGGCGACGTTGGTGGAGAAGTGTACGCACCTGATGGCTGATTTAAAGAGCCTGCAGGGTGAAAACGAGTCCTTAAAGGCAAAGGCTGCAAAGGAAGCGCTCGGCGATGTTATGAATCAGGTAAAAGAGATAAAGGGCGTAAAGCTTCTGGCTTTAGGTGTGGACAATGTGGACATGAACGGTCTGCGTGACCTTGGCGATTCCCTGAAAGAAAAAATCGGGGAAGGCGTGGTGGTTCTGCTTTCCGCACAGGGTGGCAGAGTCAACATGGTTGCTATGGCGACGGAGGGCGCGGTGGCACAGGGTGCGCACGCGGGCAATCTGATTAAAGGAATTGCGGCGCTTGTAGGCGGCGGAGGCGGCGGCAGGCCGAATATGGCGCAGGCGGGCGGCAAGAATCCGGAAGGTATTCCGGCGGCGATAGCAGAAGCCGGAAAGGTGCTGGAATCCCAGATTACGGCATAGCAGCCAAAGGACTAAAATTTTTGTGTGTAAATTTTACGATGAAAATCAAAAAAAACAGTTGACGGCAAGCGATTTTATGATATAATGATTCTTGTGCATGTAGATGTACATATATTAACCCGCATCAGTCGTGTTGCTTGAAGGGACTGAAGGGAGGTCAGGTGTAACAATGTCAAACGTCATCGTCAAAGAGAACGAGACTTTAGATAGCGCTTTACGTCGTTTCAAAAGAAGCTGTGCGAAAGCAGGTATCCAGCAGGAGATCCGCAAAAGAGAGCATTACGAGAAGCCCAGTGTTAGACGTAAAAAGAAATCTGAAGCGGCAAGAAAACGTAAATATAACTAATCAGCAAAGTCCTGGGTGGATAATCCGGGACTTCTGTTTTATATGTATATGAAAAAGCTTTACAGAGTATACCTGCAAGAGAAGGTCAGAAGAAACGAATGGCAGCCTGGACTGCATTGAGGAGGGAGAAAGATTATGTGGGAAATGGAGTTGTTTGGAACAGACTTATATCATCTTGTGGCAGCCTTTGTGATTTACAGTATGCTGGGCTGGCTTGTGGAATCGATATATATGTCTTTTTGCAATCATAAGATTACAAACCGTGGATTTGCCAAAGGTCCTTTTTGCCCTATCTATGGCTTCGGTGCTGTAATTGGATATTTGGTTTTAAGCCCGCTCAGAAAGCAGTATGTGCTTTTGTATTTTGTGGGAGCGGCATTGGCGACCACTTTTGAATTTATAGTCGGCAAGCTGATGATACGCCTTTTCGGTGAGTTGTGGTGGGATTACAATGAAAAGCCCTTTAATTATAAGGGGATTATCTGTCTGGAGAGTACGGTGGCATGGGGTTTTTATGCACTGGGCATCGTCTGCTTTCTGCATGCAAGGGTTTACAGCTTCATCGATAAGGTATCACCTGAAATCGGTATCCGCATTATCTCCGTGATTCTGCTGATTGTGCTGGTGGACTATATTATCCAGCTTTTAAAAGCATTTAAGGTGGATTTGAGTAAGCCGAAGGAAGCGATTATAGAGCGGTACAAAAGCTTTCGCGCAAGATAAAATCAGAGACGTAATCATATCCGGAGCCGCATTTCCATATCTTTTAGTAAAGAAGATAGGGAAGTGCGGCTTTTGTACGTAAAAATTTTAAAAAAGGGCGCAGTGTTTCTCCTTGCGCTGCTTCTGTTTCTGGAAAGCGGAGCACATGCATCGGCTGCAGATGTGCCGCTTCTTACACCATCAGCCATTGTGATAGAGGCGTCCACAGGGCAGGTTATTTTTGAAAAAAATGCCACAGAGCGCAGGAGTCCGGCAAGTATTACCAAAATCATGACACTGCTCATTGCCTTTGAACAATTGGAAGAAGGAAAAGTTAATTTAGAGGACGAAATTATCATCAGCGCCTATGCCAAATCCATGGGAGGCTCACAGGTGTATTTGGAGGAGGGCGAGGTGCAGACGCTGGACACACTGTTGAAATGTATTGCGGTTGCATCCGGCAATGATGCGTCGGTAGCGGTGGCAGAATACATAGCAGGTTCTGAAGACGTTTTTGTGGAAATGATGAATGAAAAGGCAGCAGAACTGGGGATGACAGACACCCACTTTGAAGACTGCTGCGGACTGACGGATTCCGATAATCACTATACGACAGCACGGGATGTTGCCATTATGTCAAGGGAGCTTACGACAAAATATCCCGATGTTTTCCGGTATACGCAGATTTGGATGGAGGATATCACGCATGTGACGGCAAGAGGGAGCAGTACCTTTACCTTGTCAAGCACCAACAAGCTGTTAAAGCAGTACGAGTGGGCAACCGGCTTGAAAACAGGCTCCACGGACAAGGCGAAATATTGCATTTCAGCGACGGCAAGCAGGGACGGCATCGATTTGATTGCCGTCATCATGGGCGCGCCGGACCCGCAGACGCGGTTTCAGGAAGCGGCGACACCTGTCTCATATACACAGCTGACGCTGCCGACGACTCCTTACGTGTAGATATCTGTGGTCGCGGTATAATTAAA
>CAMWUP010000301.1 GCA_947177465.1 uncultured Lachnospiraceae bacterium | reverse complement strand
CTGCCTCACCCGTGGTCAGAATCAGTCTGGTAGAAGACACATTCATGGCAATTCTGAAAATGGTGGTAAACAGCAGAATGGTTGGGAAGTAAGATAAATCCAGCACTTCCTTTGCAAACATACAGACAAACAAAATGGTAAACGCCATTGCCATGTTAAACGCCATAAAGACGTCCAGAAGCCACGCCGGAAGAGGAACAATAAACATAATAAACGCCACCAGTATATAAACCGCTACCACGGCGTCCGTCTTTCTCATCCTTATGTTCACGCTCCTCACCTCCTTTTTTGTTTTCAAATTTTCCGGAAGAATGACCTCCGGTCACACTTTATACTTTGCCTTGTAAGTGGTATACAAACGCCAGCACCTCCGCCACTGCCTGATACAGCTCCGGTGGAACTGCCTGCCCTACCTCCACATTGGCGTACAACATTCTGGCAAGCGGTTTGTTCTCCACAATTTCAACGTTATTTTCTTTTGCAATCTCTTTTATTTTTTTGGCAAGATAGTCCTCGCCCTTTGCAATCACAATCGGCGCATCCAACACCTCCGGGTCATACTTAATTGCTACCGCATAATGAGTCGGGTTGGTAATGACCACATCCGCCTGCGGCAGGCTCTGCATCATACGCCGTCTGGAAACTTCCTGCATCTTCTGGCGAATCTTTCCCTTTACCTGCGGGTCGCCTTCCTGCTGCTTATATTCGTCCTTTATTTCCTGCTTTGTCATGCGCATGTCTTTTGCAAACTTAAAACGCTGATAGATATAGTCCGCTGCGGCAAGCACAATATACACCATCGCAATCCGCATGCCTAAATCCGTCACAAGCTGGCCGATAAGCTGTATCGCCTGCAAAAGCGGCATATCATACAAAAGAAAGAGATACTGCCATTTGTCCTGCAGATAGTTGTAAGCAACATACACCACCAATCCAATTTTGGCAATGGATTTTACCAGCTCTACCAGAGAATTCGGTGAAAAAATCCGTTTAAATCCGCTTATCGGACTGATTTTGCTGAATTTGGGCCGTAGCGGCTTCCCTGTTACCTTCCACTTCACCTGCGCTACATCACAGACAAACGCAATGATGAATGCAATCGCAAAGATTGGCGCTACAATATATAAAATCTCCAGCATCATATGCCGGAAAATTGCCAGCATGTCGTTTTCCGGCAGATACCCGCTCCAGTTGGCTGTCGCTCCCGGAATCCTCTGGTACACATCAGAAAAAATCTGCAGAAACTGCTGTCCCATGTGTCCGACCCACAGCTTCAAAATCAAAAACAGCGCGAGCAGACTTACTGCATTGCCCACCTCTTTACTCTTGGCAACCTGTCCTTCCTTTCTGGCGTCATTCAGTTTTTTTTCGGTTGCCGGCTCCGTTTTCTCTCCGCCGGGTCCCTCCTTGGCAAAAAACTGCAGGTTATATTGCAAAATCACATCATACCCTCCACAAAAGTGACGGTTACCTTTTTGATTTCACGGAAAACAAAGTCTGCCGCTCCCGACATAAGACTTGCCGTGAGCACCATCACTGCCAAACCTGTCAGTACTTTGAGCTGTATACCGACGGAAAACATGTTAAGCTGCGGTGAAGCCTTGGCCAGTATTCCTAAAATAGCGTTGAGAAGCAATATGGTGCAAAATACCGGAAGGCAGATTCGAAATCCGATTATGATATAATCGCCTAAAAACAACAATACGGCTGAAACCATATTTTCTCCATTCAGCACCGCACCGTTTACCGGTATCAGCAGAAAGGAATCTGCCAGCGCCCCAAAGAGATAGCGGTACATGCCGCTTGCTATCAGTATCAGCATAATGACATACTGATAAAACACGCCTGTTACACTGCTCTGCTCCCTTGTGGTGGGATCCATCAGCGTCACCATGGACAATCCGATTTCCATATCCGTTATTGCGCCTGCAAGATTCACAATCGCCATACAGATATTGGCGGAAAAGCCTATCAGAAGTCCGGTCACGGCCTCCTTTACCACAATAAGGGCATACTCCATAACCGTATCGTATACCACTGCGTCGGTGGGCGTCAGCGTCGTGTATAGCAGCATCGCCGTAAAAACAGAGAGCGCTATCCGCACCCTAGCCGGCGTGTGGTTCATGCTGAAAAAAGGCGCTATAAACACAAAACAGGATACTCTTACCAATATTAGCAGAAAAAATTCCAAATCCAAAAAAGAAAAAGATAAGCTAATCATGCGCCGCCCTACCTGATAATATAGGAGGAAAAATCCCATAATTCATACATGTATTCTACAATCATGGTGATAATCCACTTTCCGAAAATCATAAGCGCCAAAAACACACAAATAATCTTGGGCACAAAAGTCAGCGTCTGCTCCTGTATGGAGGTAACTGTCTGAAAAATACTGATAATCAGCCCGACCGCCAGCGACACCAGCAGAATCGGAAGCGCCGCTTTGATAACCAGATACAGAGCTTTATTGGCTATTTCCGTTACTACTTCTACGCTCATCCATCTGCTCCTTTCTTACCAGGGCTTTACTACCTCGTAAAGGTCTTCATCAACTCACCTATAATCAATCCCCACCCGTCAGCCATCACAAACAAAAGTATCTTGAAGGGCATGGAAATCGTCGTGGGCGGCAGCATCATCATACCCATACTCATCAAGGCAGATGCCACTACCATATCTATGATAATAAATGGCATATAAATCAAAAAGCCAAAAGTAAACGCCTCCCGCAGCTCGCTGAGTATATAGCTCGGAACCAGTACCGGCAGCGGTATGCTGTCCAAATTACCATCCCAGTCCTGCCTTGCAATGCTCATAAACAGCTCTACATCCTTCTTCTGCGTCGTATTATACATGAACTGCCGCATGGGTTGTATCGCCGCCTCGACTGCCTCCTCCTGCGTCAGCTTCCCTTCATTCAGGGGCAGATACGCATTGGTATAAATACTGGATATTGTAGGCGTCATCACAAAAAACGTGAGAAAAAGCGCCAGCCCCAACAGAACCTGATTGGGCGGTGCCGTCTGCGTATTTAAAGCAGCACGCGTAAAATGAAGCACAATAATAATTCTGGTAAAACAGGTCATGCAGATAAGCAAAATCGGCGCTATGGCTATCAGCGTCAGTATCAGCAAAATCCGCAAGGCTCCATTTAACTGCCCGTTACCATTATTGTACTCTATTTCTATTCTGTTTACTATATTCAAATTTTGTAAATCTTCCGGATTTTCCGCCGTTCCCGGCCCATCAATCACAGTGGATTCCCCTGTCTGTCCGGTCAGCCCCTCCGTAGAAGAGGCATTTACAGACGCTGCGGGAATAATACACAATATGCCTACCGTAACCAGCAGGCATATCACTTTTCTCAATGTTATTGCGGTTAATACAGATTTCAGTCTTTTCACGTTCAGCCTACTCTTCTTTCGGTAATTCTTGTCCGTCAGTTTCTTCCCCCGCCGCTTTTTCTCCGTCTGTCTGTTCTGTATCCGGATAGGCTTCCCTTGCCATGCGGAACCACTCCTTGAACTTTGGTGCGGAAACACTG
>CAMWUP010000300.1 GCA_947177465.1 uncultured Lachnospiraceae bacterium | reverse complement strand
GTCCCTATATTGGCACAACCGGAGCTGAGGGAAAGCAGGTATTTTTAGCTATGTGGCTTGCCTGCCTGCGGAATAAGTCGGCAGCCGCTACCTTTTACGGCAATCTGGGTGTTGGAAAGTCATTTAATGCAAACCTGCTTACGGTTCTGAATGTGTTATATGGTGGCTATGGGCTGATATTTGACCCAAAAGCGGAACGTGGGCATTGGGAGCAGGAGCTTACCATGCTGCAGGGCATGATAACGACGGTGACGCTTTCCAGCGATATCAAAAACAAGGGGAAGCTTGACCCTTACAACTTATACCGTGATGACAGGAAAATGGCGGATGAGCTTGCTGTTAATGTGATAGCGGAGCTTTTAAAGATATCGCCTACAAGCGAAAAATATATGGCAGTTCTGGAGGCGCAGCGGCTTATGGAAAAAGAGGAACAGCCGTCGATGAATAAGCTGATGGAAATGCTGGCATCTTTTCCGGAATCGGATGAATTGTGCAATGAAGGGAAACTTTTAGCAAGGTTATTAAAACTGCGTTCTTCTTCCGGAATGGCACAGCTTCTTTTTGGTGATGGGACAGAGAATGCGATATCTCTGGAAAACCGGCTTAATATACTGCAGATTGACAACCTTAAACTGCCTAGTCCGGAAACACCAAAAGAAAGCTACACGGCAGAGGAAACGCTGTCCACGGTACTTATGGCTGTTATCAGCAACTTTGCAAAAAAATTTGCCATGGTAAAAAGACCGGTGTTCAAGGTCATATTGTTTGACGAATCGTGGATGCTGGGAAAACCAGAAGAGGGCGTCAAGCTGTATGATTTTCTAACCAGAATGGGACGTTCCCTGTTTTCAGGCTGCATTTTTAACGGACATTCGGTACTGGACCTGCCTTCAGAGGGTATTAAGAACACGATATCCTATAAATTCTGTTTCCAGACGACAAATGACGCTGAAGCTGCCCGCATGTGTGACTATATGGGGCTGGCGCCTACAGCTGCAAACAAGGAAACCTTTAAAAATCTGGGAAATGGTGAATGTCTTTTTCAGGATTTGGATGGACATGTCGGCGTGCTGAAGTTTGATGCGGTATTTCAGGATTTGATTGATGTATTTTCTACGACGCCAAAGGTGGAGAAGAAAGTGGAAATGCCCAAAGAGCCGGAAAAGGAGACAGAGGAAGTTACACAGCAGGATATTTCGGATTACGGAGAATGGCAGGAAGAAACGGAAGAAGCACCGGAACCGATTCTTGAGGCTGCGGGTGTGGAAGAGATGCAGGAACCGGTTCTTGAGACTGCAGGCGTGGAAGAAATGCCGCCGAAACAGGAAGAGCCGGAGGATTTTGATTTTGACTTTTCGGATGAAGAATTATTTAGGAAAGAGGTTATTTGATGAAAAAAGCGGTTATAGTTGGATTGATAACAATGGTTTTTCCGGTGTTGCTGCTTGGCTTATGCATATCAGGGCTTGGTGGTGGCGGAGTAGGAAGCATAGCATCACCGTTGATGGTGTTTGCCAGTGAAGAGCAGGCTTACAGATATCAATACATAGGCACAGAACTTGGTGTGCCATGGGATATTGCACTATTGGCAGATGGTATCCATGCGCAGTCGTTAGGCTTAAGCGACATGGAAGAATACAACCCGCTGCTTACGTCGCTTCAATTCTGTATCCTTCTGGAAGATGAAATGATTCCAGTGGTTCCGGAAGTGCCGGAAGGAGAGGAGGGGGAAGAAGCGGGAGAAACGGAAGCGGCAGGTGAATCGGAAGGAGAGACCACAGAGGAATCAGGAGAAGACGCCGAAGAGGAAGCAGCGGAAGAAACCGAGTGGATATCTCAGGCAGTATGTTATTACACAGGGCAGGAAGAAATTTTGGAATATGCGGGACTGTCCATCGATGAGCTGACTTACAGGGATGTAAACAGCATGATGGAAGCGATAAACGCCGTAGCAGAAGAAAAAAGCACAAATGAGATAAAGTATACGGCAACGCTGATTGCCAATCCGGATTATGAAGAGGTTCTTAGGGACTTTATAGGCTTGGATGAGGAGAATATTCAGAATGTCATGGAACTCTACAACTCAAACTATATGGCGGCGATGTATGGTTACAGCTATCATTTTCCGGATATTGTGCTGCCGGATATTGTACAGGGAGAGGTGACAAGGCAGGAGCTTGCCCTGGTTGCCATATCGCTTATCAATCACCCGTATCTGATGGGCGGTAAATCAAGCCAGACAGGACCGCCAACCGGTCCGCTGGACTGCTCCGGATTTGTGGACTGGGTCTATGTGCAATGCTTTGGAGTGGGAGCCAGCAACGGCAAAGTTCCGGAAGGCGTGGCGGTAGCAGGAACGGCGCAGCAATGGTATGCATCAGAGGAAATCACGGCAGATGAGCTTAAGGTGGGTGATTTGGGCTTTCTATACGACCCTGCAGCCATGCGCAGCGGTCAGATAAACCATGTAGGCATATACATAGGCACATATAACAATAAAACATACTGGATTCATTGCGGCGGCAAGTACTTTGGGACGGCTGACGCTCCCAAAGGGCGCGTGGGTATATCAACAGCAACGGGGAGCAACAGTTACAATCCGGTGGACGGGACAAGCTTTTCACCGCCTATGCATGGATGTAATTTTCGCTTTTTCATGCGCCCGCGGTTTGAATTTTTAGGGGACTCATGAGGGAACGAATATGGAGAAGAAAAAATATTATTTCAGAATGGCGGCTGCTCTGCTGCTTCTGATAGTGGGCGTTGTTTTTGCTTTGTCGGTGCCGTCCGTGGCGGCAAACGACGCGGTAAATGGCTATGAGATAAGGTTTGAATCTTCCGGTGACGCCAAATATATCAACCGGTCCGATTATTACTATCTGGACATGAAAAAAACCGGTCTGCTGGAATCGGGGGATGCAATCATGAACAGCATTGCCAACATGCTTTTTACCTTTATCAAATGGCTGGGAAAGGTTACGGTGATGCTGTTTTATTACTGTATGAATTTTGACATGTCGGCAATGTTCAAGGATCAGATAAACGGCATACAGTCCGCCCTGCACAGCGGTATTTTCAAGCCACTGTTTATTTTGGGATTCTGCGGAAGTGCAGTCATTATGCTGCGGAAAATGGTAAGGCGTGATCTGATGGGGGCATACGGGCAGGTTCTGAAGGTGGTTGCCATTGTAGTATTGTCTATCCTTGTGGTGCAGGAATCGTCAACCGTGCTGACCAAAACCACGGAAATCACAAAATCCATCAGTACGCAGGCACTGATGGGGATGCAGGGAGGCGAGCAGGTGGACATTTCCGATTATGCAGCGCAGTCAGCGGGGGCACTGTGGATGAATCTGATTCACCAGCCGTGGGTTTTTATCGAATTTAACGGGGAGAATGCAGGAGAAGAAACCATAAAACAGTTATTGGGTGTTGATAATGATCAATATAAGCCGGGAAGCAAGGAGAGGAAGAACCTGGTGGAAAAATACGAAGGAAACGCCTTTGACACGGACAGGGGCGCGGAGAAAATCGGTTTTATGTTTACC
>CAMWUP010000299.1 GCA_947177465.1 uncultured Lachnospiraceae bacterium | reverse complement strand
GTCCTCCGTCGTATAATACTGCTTCACCGCCTTTAGATGTTCCACCGAAAGCTGCCTGATATCCTGCAGCTTTAATGGCGGGGCTTCCCTGCGTGTATATACCGCCTGTACAGAGCACAAAAAGACCGTCATACACAGCCGTTCCTCTATTTCTTCTCTCAAGAAATCCTGATGCACCGCCAAAAGCTTTGGCATTTCTCTTCCTGAAACCAAAAACGCTTCCAGTATCCGCCTGCCTGCCTCACGGCTCTTTGCAGTGAGCATAAAGCTGCCTCCTATCCGGTCCCGCAGAAGCGTCCCCTCACCGTCATGATAAAGAAGCTCCGCCTTTTCCCGAAAAATAAGCTCCGCCATATCCATATGATGCAGCTTGTCACGCAAAAGCTCTCTGCGGCACTGCATAAGCTTCTCATATGCCGCATACAGATCGGGTCTGTTCAGACGAGTCCGCTCCTCTGCCCTCTGCTGTCTCCACTCCCGTATTTTTTTATGATTTCCTGACAAAAGCACTTTTGGCACGCGTTCCCCCATCCATACCTCCGGTCTGGTGTACTGTGGGTATTCCAGCAGATAACCGGAAAAAGTCTCCTCAACAACAGAAGTGTCATTGTGAAGCACATCGGGAACCAGTCTGGCGATGGCATCTATCATCACCATGGCGGCAGGCTCTCCTCCCGTCAGCACAAAGTCGCCGAGAGACACATAATCCGTAACCACCCTCTCCAAAACTCTTTCATCAACGCCTTCATAATGCCCGCACAGGAAAATCAAATTCTCTTCCTTCGCAAACTCCTCTGCCATGCCTTGGTGAAATGTCTTTCCCTGCGGCGTCAGATAGACGGTGCGCACATTATCCCTGCCGATTTTCTCAATTACATTTTTATGTGCAGCATAAACCGGCTGCGCCTGCATCAAAAGTCCCGCGCCGCCGCCGTAAATATAATCGTCGGTTTTTTTGTGTTTATCCTCGGTAAAATCACGGATATTGACTGCATTGATTCCAATAATACCCTTTTCTACCGCCTTTCCGATGATGCTTTCCGAGAGACCTGCCGTCACCATTTCAGGAAACAGCGTCAATACATGGAAATTCATATATCAAGTAATCCTTCCAACAAATGTACTGTCATTTTTTTCTCATCTATATCTACGTCCAGAATACACTGTCTGATGGCAGGAATCAAAATCTCCTTCCCCACATTTTCTCCGGCAAGACTGCTCTCCGCCAGCATGACGGCATACACGTCGTTGGCTCCCGTCGTAATCACATCCGTAAGCCTGCCAAGATGGATGCCCTCCTCCGTAAATACCTCTGTATCAATCAAATCCGCAATAAAATACTCGTCCTTCTGAAGCTTTACTGCATCCTTTCGCTCCACATACAGACCTTTTTGTCTGTATTTTACCACGTCATCGACATTATCAAGCCCCACAAATTTGAGTATGACCATGTTCTTAAAAAACTTCACATTCTCAATCTGCAGGGGCAGCATTTCCTTCCCTGTATCCAAAAACACTTTTTTTAATCGCTTAAAACGCTTTGTATCGTCCGTCGTGGGAAATACCTTAACCTCTCCCCTGACGCCGTGCGTAGAGGTAATCATTCCTACCTGCAATACGTCTTCCATCTTTTTCCCTTTCCCTTATGTGTAAAAACAGGGGCGTCCTGAAACGCCCCTGCCTAAGTGCAGCATACGCGGTTTTGTACCTGCTCTAAGGAAACGCTTCGTCTTCCTTAGATAATTTCCACATCCACCCGCAGATTCTCTTTGGATGACGCCGCTTTTACGACAGAACGGATTGCTTTTGCAATCCTTCCCTGCTTACCGATGACCTTACCCATATCGGACGCAGCAACATGAAGCTCTACCGTGACATTTTTTCCTTCTGTCTTTTCCGTTACCACCACTTCATCGGGATTATCGACAAGTGCTTTTGCAATTACTTCAACCAATTCCTTCATAATCCACCTCCAGGCACATCGTTAGCAGGAAACTATTTTTCAATGCCGGCAATCTTGAACAGCTTCCCTACAACTTCTGTAGGCTGCGCACCGTTTGCCAACCATTTCTTTGCCAGCTCTTCATTGATTTTGAAAGTGCTCGGCTCTGTGCTGGGATCGTAGGTACCGATTTCTTCAATACATCTGCCGTCTCTGGGAGAACGGGAATCTGCAACGACGATTCTATAAAAAGGAGCCTTCTTCTGTCCCATTCTTCTCAATCTGATTTTTACTGCCATGTTCATTCACCTCCGGAATTTTAAATTAAATTTATTTATGATAAGGTCTTTTCTTTAGAAAATTCCATATCCATCCTGATAATTATTTAGAAGGGAAACCTTCCCTTGCCGCCAAAGCCCGGGAATCCCCCCAGCCCAAAGCCCTTTCTTTTACCGCCGCCAAACTGCTTCATCATCTTCTGACTCTGCTCAAATTGCTTGATAAAGCGGTTGACCTGCGCGATATCCACACCCGCGCCTTTTGCAATCCTGTGCTTTCTTTGTGGATTTAAAAGCTTGGGGTTCCTTCTTTCTGTCGGCGTCATGGAAAGCACAATCGCCTCCATGTGGGCAAGCTGCTTATCGTCAACCATAGCTTCGATATCATTCAGTTTACCTCCCATACCCGGCATCATGCCCAGTATGGCGGAAAGCCCTCCCAGCTTTTTCATCTGCTTCATGCTCTCCAGATAATCTTCAAAATCAAACTTGCCCTTCTTCATGCGGTCAGCCATTTCTTTTTCTTTGCCCGCATCGATATCTATATTTGCCTGTACCTTGTCGATAAACGACAGAACATCGCCCATTCCCAAAATCCGGCTTGCCATTCTGTCGGGATAAAACTGCTCTAAATCGGAAAGCTTTTCTCCCATACCTACATACAGAATCGGCTTGCCTGTCACTGCCTTGACGGAAAGCGCCGCGCCGCCGCGGGTATCGCCATCCATCTTGGACAGTACCACGCCGTCTATTCCGACCTTTTCGTCAAATTCCTTTGCCACATTGACCGCATCCTGTCCGGTCATGGCATCCACTACCAGCAAGGTTTGATGTACCTCGATTTCGGATTTGATTTCCTGAAGTTCCTTCATCATGTCCTCATCGATATGCAGCCGGCCTGCTGTATCCAGAATCACGACGTTATGTCCGTTCTTTGCTGCATGTTCCAAAGCTGCTTTTGCAATATCCACGGGCTTATGTCCCGTCCCCATGGAAAAGACGTCTACTTCCTGTTTTGCGCCGTTTACCTGTAACTGTTCAATTGCAGCGGGACGGTAAATGTCACATGCCGTTAAAAGCGTCTTCTTCCCCTTTTTCTTGAGCTTTCCCGCAATTTTGGCGGTCGTGGTCGTCTTACCGGCGCCCTGAAGACCTGCCATCATAATAACGGTAATGGCTTTGCCCGGCTGCATCTGTATCTCCGTGGTCTCAGAACCCATCAGGGCAATCATCTCTTCGTTTACAATTTTGATGACCATCTGCCCGGGATTTAAGCCGTTTAACACATCGGCTCCCACTGCACGTTCTTCGACAGACTTTACAAACTG
>CAMWUP010000298.1 GCA_947177465.1 uncultured Lachnospiraceae bacterium | reverse complement strand
AAATATAGCATTCTATTTGAGGATTTTTTTATTTGATAATGCCATTTCAGTTTGAATAAGATAAGCCAATGCTTAAAATGACTCTCATAATGCTCCTTAATATTTTCCATTACATATCGTTCATACTCATACTGAACATTCTTATTTTTTCGTACCAGTAAATTGTATATTTTATCTTTAAAACTCCCCATTACCATAATCTTAATTCCTCGCTCTTCTTGACTTTGTTTAGTTTTCATATCGCTTTGACTTCACCAATCATTTTAAACCCGTCACTCTCAACCCACACATATTTCTTGCATTTCTACAAAACGGTTTCCATACTCTCGTTTACTATAAATAACTTCTATCATGTACTGTATCTACACATTATGATTGCTGAAAAGGGTTGAAATAATATTTCTCCATCAAAAACCCCCGAAACAAGACAATTACATATCTTGCATCAGGGGTCTAACATACCTTTATACTATAAAGCGTCACCACACACATTCACACATATATTTATCTACCAGTTCACTGTCGCTCGCTGTTGGATTTTCTAATATCAAATCACACATTTGTTGAAGTTCCTGTTCTTCCTGCTCAGACCACTCAGCCATCTCCGCGACGTTCATATCTTTTTTCAGCATCTTTCTAACGATAGGAAATAAAGTTTTCAAGATACCCTCTTTTTCTATTGCTTCACTCAGATTGCACATAACTTTTTCCCTCCCATCTGTTGATTGTGTCATAGGCATATTATACTCATTTTCCAAAATAAGCTTCTTCTCATGTACTGACAATTTCTTGGATAAAACAGTGCCCAAAAGTCTGTGCAGCTTATTACTACCGTTTTTATCTTCGGAAAGTTCTTTAGCCAGTCCAATCATAATGACGCTTTGCAAATCATATCTGCTTTTTCCTATCGGAAAATCGCCGACAAGATTTTTCTGTCTCATAGAAAACTCTGTAATCGTATTCTCTGCATACTCCGGCACATTCATGCATATCCAAATGGAATATACTTTTTTGATATTATCATAATGCGAATGTTCAAACTCTGTCCCCAACTGTGCAGAAATCATTCTAGCCGTATAGAACACGCCTCGGGTGACAATATCATAACCCGGATAAAAATTCCGTTGTGCCTCCACATCAATAAGTAATTTTACCCTCTCTTGTTTTCTTGGAAGCCATGCATGAAAACGTATATCATAAGTGATACTTCCCTCGCTCGGAATTGCATTCTCCACATTATCACCAATAATAGATGATAGATTCGTTTTTCCAGGCTCCATTGAAGTTCCAGCAACCTGAGGCTGCTCTTCAATCAATAAAATCACTTCTTCCACTTGCATACCTTGATATTCCGGTATTGCATACACTAATATATGTGCCAGAATCTCTTTTTCAGCAAGCAGCCACTTGGCGTTTTCATCATAAGCCGCTTTTCCATCTGTAGCATCAAGCTTTCCAGACAATCTAGTCTGATTATAACATACATGCTCCTTCACTTGCAATTCATCTCCTGTATTTATTTTTCTGTGTTGTAAATTAGGGGAATAATCTTGTCTCTAATGAAATGTCAAACTGATTTGACGCACAAAGAAATTTAAGATTTAATACCCTTTCACTATAACAGGAAAGATTATTTTTCGCAAGCACTTTTTCCCAATGCAAGATATGTAATTATCAAGGTTCGTTTACCACTACTTGTTACTTCCCATACTAACTCACATTCCTCTCCCTCTCCGCCCCCATCCTCTGATAAGCCCCGCACACCGTCTTGGCGTCACCGACCATCTGCAGCATGCCTTTTTCAATCCACACCACTTTGGTGCAGTTCTCCAGGATGGTGCCCATGCCGTGGGATACCATGATGACGGTGGAGCCGCCGTGTATCATTTCTTTGATTCGCTTCAGGCTCTTTTTGCGGAAAAATTCGTCGCCGACGCTTAAGACCTCATCCAATATCAGGATTTCCGCCGCATCGCCCGCTGTGGCGATAGCGAAGCCAAGTCTGGATACCATGCCGGAGGAATAGTTTTTGACCTTTTCCTCCATAAAGCCCTGAAGCTCCGCAAAGTCCACGATTTCGTCGTAGTGGGTGTCCAGAAACTTTTTGGAATAGCCAATGATGGAGCCGTTTAAGTACACGTTTTCTCTTGCCGACAGTTCCATGTCAAAACCGGTTCCCAGCGTGAGAAGCTGTACCTTTCTTCTGTCCACCACAATCTGTCCTTCGGTAGGCCGCAGCGCTCCCGACACGATTCTAAGGAGTGTGCTCTTGCCGGAGCCGTTTGTGCCGATAATGCCGACCACCTCGCCCTGAAAGACGTCGAAACTGACGTGGCTGAGTGCCTGAAGCTCCCTGCACTTCACCTGACGCTTTACTTTCTGGATAAGATACTCCTTAATCCCCGATGCGCTGCTGCCTGTAGATATTTTAAACTGCATTGTCACGTCTTTCACGGATATAATGGGCTCTTCCTCCTGCTCTGTTTCCGCTTCTTCATTGTCCACGTATTCATATTCAATACTGTCGTCAACCAGCTCTTCTATCTCTAAATACTCTTCGTCATTTTCCTCTACATATTCTCCCGTAAATTCTTCAACAGATTCTTCCCCATACTCCTCGTCACGCTCTTCAGCACCTTCTCCCGCATACTCCCCATCACGCTCTTCAGCATCTTCTTCCACATACTCCCCGTCACGCTCTTCGGCATCTTCTTCCGCATACTCCCAGTCAAACGCTTCCTCATACTCATCTATATACCCGTCATCCCGATACCCCATATCTGCAACATCAGACAATGGCTCGCTCATGGAAAGCGGTTTTCCCTGCAATTCCTTTGCATACCGTTTCTCCCTCGCCAGCCTGTCTCTTTCCGCAAGCTGCTCCCGATACGCCTTTTCCCGCGCTTCTTTTTGTTTCTGCCAAAAAAGCATAACGCCGATGCACACTTCTACGGCAGCCGTTACCGCCGCCACCAAAACAAGCGCAAGCTTCTGCCGCTGTCCGAAATGTGCCGCTTTGGAGTTTTCCGGATTCCACTCCGCAATTTCTCCGTCCGCAGCCTGCCGGTAAAAGTCTCCTCTTCCCTGCCTGTCCATGGCGAAAAATACATTCTCTTCCCTGACGGCGGTAATGGTCAGCTCCTCGCGCCACTCGCCGCAGGCATACGCCGACAAAATCAAATATTTCTGTCCGTCCTTTTCCGCTTCACGGCACGGATACAGATTTCCCGATAGGACATGTACCGCACCACTCTGCTCCGCTCCATCTGCATATGCGTAAGGATAAAAATTTCCGGCGGCATCCATCAGGTACAAAAGCCTGATTGTCCCCGCCTCGTTTGAAAGAAAACTGATTTGCTCTTCTCCGTATTCTTCTGTGACAATCCGATAATCCCAATCCGCCGTCTCAGGCACATACTGCGCATGGTCTGCCAGATAAAGCCATTTTCCTTCTCCTGCCTCTATCATGCCAAGCAGCGGTACATCCGTCCGAAATCCATAAACCGACCTGCTATAGCCCTCCAGATTAGAAGACCCTGACGTTTCTCGCGTCGGCGATT
>CAMWUP010000297.1 GCA_947177465.1 uncultured Lachnospiraceae bacterium | reverse complement strand
ACATTGTACAGCAAAAGTTGGATTATTTTGTAAACGCTATGACGGAGTAATAAAGGCTGAGGGGGAGGTTACAAAATGGGGATATTTAAGAAAAAGGACCGGTCTGCTGCGCGCAGACCGGCCGATATCAAGGTTTCTGAGTCCTTTAAAAAGGGTAATATCGTCACGAGACTTTCCTTCTTTATATTCGGGCTTGGAAACATTATCAACAAACAGATTGTAAGAGGTCTGCTGTTCCTTGTTATTGAAATAGGATATCTTTTCTATATGATTTCCTTCGGAATCGGCGCGATTGGCAATTTCATCACGCTCGGTACGGTGGAGCAGGGGCAGGCATACAACGAAGCGCTGGGTATTTATGAGTATACGGCAGGTGACAATTCCATGCTCTGCCTGTTATACGGTGTTATTACCTTTGTGCTGACTGCGGCAGTTATCTTTGTGGCATGCATGTCGGGAAAGAGCGCGTACTGTACGCAGTTTCGCAAGGAAAAGGGCATGAAGGTGCCGGATTTCAGAGACGATTTGAAATCGCTGCAGGAGGAGAACCTGCATGCGTTCCTGCTGGCGTTTCCCATCATCGGTATCATTTGTTTTACCATTGTACCGCTGATTTTCATGATTTTGATTGCATTTACCAGTTATGACCACAATCACCAGCCGCCCGGAACTTTGTTTTCCTGGGTAGGGCTTGACAACTTTGCTTCTATGTTTTCACAAGGAAGCAAGCTGGCGTCAACCTTCTGGCCGGTGCTTTCCTGGACCTTAATCTGGGCAGTATTTGCAACCGTGAGCTGCTTTATTTTAGGACTTTTGCTGGCTCTTTTAATCAACCGCAAGGGTACAAGGGGCAAGGGCTTTTGGAGATTTATGTTTGTGCTGTCTGTGGCGGTTCCGCAGTTTGTAACCCTGCTCAGCATGAGAACCATTTTCAATGCAAACGGTCCTGTAAACGTATTGTTACGGCATTTGGGCGTGATTGGCATGACGGAATCCATACCGTTCTTTACCAATCCGCTGTATGCAAAGATTACCATTATCTGCATCAATATCTGGATTGGCGTGCCGTTTACCATGCTGTCCACGACGGGTATTCTGCAGAATATTCCCGCAGAGCTTTACGAGGCGGCAAAGATTGACGGCGCAAGCGCGCCCACCATTTTCAGAAAGATTACGCTGCCGTATATGCTCTTTGTGATGACGCCCAATTTGATTACGTCCTTTACGGGCAATATCAACAACTTTAACGTAATTTTCCTGCTGTCCGGCGGCGGTCCGGATTCTCTGGATTACTACTACGCAGGAAAGACGGATTTGCTGGTTACCTGGCTGTATCGTCTGACAATTACGCAGAAGGATTACAATCTGGGCGCAGTAATCGGTATTCTGGTATTTATTATCCTTGCCGTTTTGTCACTGTTGACCTACCGTCGAACCGGTGCTTATAAAGATGAGGGGGCATTCCAATAATGAGAGCGAAGAGATTTATTACCAATTCAGCCTGCCATGTGCTGCTGGCTATCCTCAGCGTTATCTGGGTTTTGCCGATTTTCTATGTTGTACTGACCTCATTCCGTAAGGAAGGCGGTTCCTATAAAAGTTATATATGGCCCAGAGGCTTTACGCTGGATAATTATAAGAATCTGTTCCATGGGAACAGCAGCGTTGATTTTCCCAGATGGTTTATGAATACCTTAATCATCGCTATATTCAGTACACTGCTTTCCGCATTTTTCGTGCTGTGCGTTTCTTATGTTATGAGCCGCCTGCGTTTTAAGATGAGAAAGCCCTTCATGAATATTGCACTGATACTCGGTATGTTCCCGGGCTTTATGTCCATGATTGCCGTGTACTATATTTTAAAGGGCTTAGGCTTTTTGGAGACGGGCATTTTGAAACAGGTAGCGCTCGTGCTGGTCTACTCCGGCGGAGCGGGGCTTGGTTTTTACATGGCGAAAGGATTTTTTGACACAATCCCCAAAACCATCGATGAAGCGGCTTATATAGATGGCGCGACCAAATGGGATACCTTTATCCATGTGACGATTCCCATGTCAAAGCCGATTATCACCTATACGCTGCTGACGGCGTTCATGGGTCCCTGGGTGGACTATATTTTTGCAAAGGTTATCATGGGCAATGAAACACCCTACTATACCATTGCAATCGGCTTGTGGAACATGCTGGAAAAGGAATTTGTGGAATACTATTATACACAGTTCTATGCCGGCTGCGTTGTGATTTCCATACCGATAGCGATTCTCTTCCTGATGACGCAGAAATGCTATGTGGAAGGTGTATCGGGAGCCGTAAAAGGCTGATTGTTTTACAGAGAAGTACGAAGAGAGCTGCCGCGAAAAACATTTATATTTTGCGGCAGCTTTTTGAAACGAAGGGGTTTGCCCTGGCTTAGGAGTGAGAAACTGTGAAGACCTTTTTTAACGGAGATGATTTTGATGAACGGTTCCGGTATGACGGAAAGGATTTGGGGGTCCGCTGTACGGATGAGGGGACTATTTTTAAGGTGTGGAGTCCCTTTGCCGACAAAATAGAGCTGCGTCTTTACTGGAGAGATGGAGAAGATGCATGTACAGTTAGGGAAATGGAGCCGGAAGATAAGGGCGTATGGAAACAGGCATTTGCAGAAAATCTGCACGGCATGTATTATGATTATCTGGTGTATACAAATGAACAGAAGCTGCGAACGGCAGACCCGTATGCCACGGGCTGTAACTGCAATGGGCGAAGGAGCATGGTGGTGGACTTAAAGCGCACCGACCCGGAAGGGTTTTCCCAGGACAAAGCGCCTGCGGCGGAAAAAGAGCAGATTATATATGAGCTTCATATTAAGGATTTTTCCTACGATGCAGAGAGCGGGATACCGGAAGCGTACCGCGGAAAGTATAAGGCGTTTACGGTGCGGGGGACAAACGGGAATTACCCGACTTGTATGGAATATTTAAAGGAGCTTGGCGTTACCCATGTGCATCTTCTGCCCTTTTTTGACTATGGTTCCGTGGATGAGGCGGGAGGTGACGGGCAGTATAACTGGGGCTATGACCCGTTAAATTACAATGTACCGGAGGGTTCCTATGCCACCGATGTTTCGGATGGAGCGGTCAGAATCAGGGAATGTAAAGAGATGGTTCAGGCTTTGCATGAAAACGGCATACGCGTGGTTATGGATGTGGTGTATAACCATACCTACAGCGAGGATTCGTGGATGCAGCGCATGGTGCCCGGCTACTATTACCGACACGAAGAGGATGGCAGCCTCTCGGATGGTTCCGCCTGCGGCAACGACATTGCGGCAGGCAGGGCGATGGTTGACAACTATATTGCGGATTCTGTCATGTACTGGGCAAAGGAATACCATATAGACGGCTTCCGCTTTGATTTGATGGGACTTTTGACAGTGGAGCTGATGAACCGGATACGGCGCGAACTGAACGAGGAATTTGGCGAGGGTGAAAAGCTTTTGTACGGCGAGCCCTGGCGTGCGGATGCCTCTCCCATGGAGGATGGCACAAGTGCGGCGTTAAAGGAGAACACGGAGAGTCTTGACGAGGGCATCGGCATCTTCAGCGATGATACCAGGGA
>CAMWUP010000296.1 GCA_947177465.1 uncultured Lachnospiraceae bacterium | reverse complement strand
ATATCATGCATTATCAGTCTTATAAATATCATTTTTATAATATCTGATGCAGGTTACTCTTCAATATGCTTAAGTATCATTCTTATAAATGAAATCCACTAATTTCTACTCTTTCACACCTCTAATGATTTTCTGCTTACATTTCTTCGTAAACCTCACATTTTGACTATCATTTTATTACCCATGTCTTTGTTCAAAAGGCGTTCTACAGAACGCCGCAAGATACGCATTTCGTGGGCACGAAATACTAATCTTGTCGGGGAGTAGCCCCAAACCCCCTTAAAACCCTTAGATTTTTAATAATAGCGCCAAAAGATATAAATTTGACGCCATTTATCCATTTCGTGACGCCAATTCAGCTATTTTTTACGCCAAACATTTTTTACTGACATCAATCCATCATAAATTGACGCCAGTAAAATATTCACATTTATTTGTGACAGCATCTGACTGTCATTTTCTATGTGAAAAAGATTGAATGACATCAAATCCAACTAAAATGAAGTCAACTTTCAAAATTGGGATATCAAATCCCAATATTTGAAATCACCCGAAAATAACCTGCAATCAAGTTATCACATTTTGAAATTATCCGCATACTTTGCCCTCCCCAATAAACAACAGTCAAGGCAAAGTATACGGAGATATCGGCAACGCCGCACTTCCTTACAATAACATTACTTAAAGCCTGATAATAAAAAATATACTAAGCTCCACTGTTCCAAGATTTTCAGCTCAGTCCATCTATCTTCCTGACTCACATCAGCCTCCGCTTATTATATCTTTCATTGATTCACAGCATGTTACGTCATTTATTACATAACATGCTGCATCTTTTCCACAAAATGTTCATTTCCCAATGTAATTCTTTAAATCATCTGAAAATATCTCAGCGCATCCTCTATCGCCTTTTCCTTTTCCAATGGCACCTGCGGCGCTTTCTTCTTACCCTCTCCCACATTATAATTAACTCTCTCAATTATTCCATATTTCCTCTTCACCTGTGCAATATAAAGCTGTGACACCTTAAGCCCATACTTCTCCAGCACGTACTCCTTTATTTCCGTATAAGTCGCCTTACTCTCCGCCTTCGTCAAATCCATTTTATCAAGGTCAATCTTCACTTCTATATGCTGTGTCGATTTTAGTTTGGACAACAAGATGCACGTCTCCACATGCACCGTCCCCCCAAACTGGTCCACCGCCCGCGCCTTCTGCAGTTCATACCCTCCATCGCACAGTATCCGCAAATCACGCGCCAGCGTAGCGGAGTCGCAGCTTACATAGACGATACGGTCGGGCGCCATTTTGAGTATGGTGGCGAGGCAGGCGGCGTCGCAGCCCTTGCGGGGCGGGTCTACCACAATGACGTCGGGATGGCGCATGGCGGCGTTTTCATCACGGCCTTCGGAATTGTCATAAAAGGCAGGAAGCACTTCTTCCGCTTTTCCCACAAAAAATTCTGCATTCTTAATATGATTGCGGCGGGCGTTTTCCTTGGCGTCTTCGATTGCCTGCGGAACCACCTCCACACCGCAGACCTGTTTTGCGCGGGTTGCCAGAAACAGGGAAATGGTGCCGATTCCACAATACAAATCCCAGACGGTTTCCTGCCCCGTCAGCCCCGCATATTGCAGCGCAAGACTGTAAAGCTTTTCTGTTTGGAGCGGATTTACCTGATAAAAAGAAAGCGGAGAAATGGAAAACTCCAGTTTTTCACCGGTAAATGCCATATCCGCCTTCGTCATGTCCCGCACCCGTATGCTGTCCGAGATGCTGTCTTTTCCCCATAGTGTATGGATTTCCTTTCCCATAATGACATTTGTTTTTTCTGTGTTGATGCTCACTGACACGCTCGTCATATTCTTGATTTGAGAAAGGCGTGACAGCAGTTCTTCCTGATGCGGCAGATAAATGCCAGTCTTCATCAAAGCACCTTCCTCACCCTCCCTTGCATCAGCTTGAGCAAATGAGGCATCCATAACCGAAGGCCTTTTTTCTTCCCTCTTCTTCTGGTAATTCAAAACCAGACATACCATAATCTCCCCGCTGTCAAAGCCGGTGCGGATTAGCACGTGACGAATCAGCCCTTCTCCACTTTTTTCATCGTAAGGGCGCACATGGAATTCCCGCATGTAGGCAAGAACCGTCTCCAGTATCTCCTGATTTTCTTCTCTCCCCAAAGCGCAGTCTGTATTGGCGATAATGGAGTGGGTTCTTCCTGCGTAAAAACCCGCCACCGGATTTCCGTCTTTATCCTCGCCGATGGGGTACTGCGCCTTATTGCGGTAGCGGAATGGCTCTTCCATTCCCACAATCGGCTCCATCACAGAGTCTATCTCCGTTTCAGAAAAACGACCAATGCGAAGCAAATGGTTTCTTACCTTATCTTGTTTAAATATAAGCTGTCGTTCATAGCTCATCGCCTGAAGCTGACAGCCGCCGCATTGTCTGTGAAACTGACAGACAGGCTGCACACGAAAAGGAGAAGGTGACAGCACCTTCTCTAATCTTGCATAGGCATAGGTTTTTTTATTTTTTACAATTTTAGCTTCTATGGTATCCCCGATGACGGCGTCCTTAATAAACAGAGGAAAGCCTTCGACCTTTCCGATGCCTTCCCCGTCCGCCCCCATATCTTCTATATTTACAATAACCGTATCATTTTTCAAAAAACTCATTGTTTATTCCATCCTCGTCACCCGCAAATTTGACTCAAATGCGCGATTATAGCCCAGCCAGCCCGTGTCCGTAGCGCTGCCAAATATTTCCGTCATGGTTTCCAGCTTGGCGTCGGTATTGTCTGCCATATTTAATGCCAATGCTTCCATCAGCGCCGGTTTTTTCGGAGAACCGTACTCATATTCCCCGTGATGTGCTAAAATGCAGTGCTTCAGCTCAGAAGCAAGCACCGGCGGGAAGCCCTTTATATTCCGTATTTTTTCCTCCAGCATTTCACATCCTATGATAATATGGCCTAAAAGCTGTCCGTCGTCCGTATAATCATTTTCCGGAAAAAGGGAAATCTCCCTGATTTTTCCGATATCGTGGAACATAGCGGCGGGCAAAAGCAGGTCCCGTTTTAAAAGCGGATAGGCAGTGCAAAAATAGTCACACAGCCTGGTTACGCTCAGCGTATGCTCCAGCAGACCGCCGACAAATCCGTGATGCATGGTTTTTGCCGCAGAGGATTTGCGGAACTTTTTGATAAAATCAGCATCCTCCACAAAAAAAGCTTTTAAAAGCCGGTTCATCCACGGATTTGCAACAGAATCTACCATTTGAAGCAATTCCTTATACATTTCATCATTGTTCTTACTGCTGACAGGCAGATAATCGGCAGGGTCATACTCGCCCTCCCTACACACACGGATTCGCCTCACATTAACCTGAAGCGCGCCCTGGAAATTGTGCACTTCGCCGTAGACCTCTATGTAATCCAGCGTATCATATTCTTCAATGCCTGCACTGTTCGGCTCCCACACCTTTGCATCGATGGTGCCGGTTTTGTCCTGCAGAGTCACATTTTCATAGGGCTTTCCGTTTTTTGTCATAGCCGACAGCTTATGCTTGCAAAGATAAATATCCGACATTCTGTCCCCATCATTATAATCC
>CAMWUP010000295.1 GCA_947177465.1 uncultured Lachnospiraceae bacterium | reverse complement strand
GAATAGTGGTTGTAAAACCCGGGGAAACAGTGGATTTGGAACTTTCGTTTCCGCAAGGCTATGGCAATGAAGAGCTTGAGGTACAGGCTGACTTATTTAAAATTACAGTCAACTATATTTATCCGGCGACGACGGACGAAATTCCGGATGATGTGGTGAGCTGGTATACCAACGGAGAATATACGACGATGGAGGACTTCAGAATCTACTGCCGCGAATATCTGGAATACAATGCAGATTATCAGTATAATTCCGCAAAGGAAGCAGCGGTGATTCAGGCATTGGAAGCTATTGTCGAATGTGAAAAGACACCGGATACACTGGTGGAGAAATATGCGGCAAATATCAGGGCGTCTCTTGAGAGACAGGCGGCGCAGTATGGGGTGGATGTGGAAACCTTTTGCACCTATTATTACAGGACTGATTACGAATCCTATGTTGCACAGGTGGCGCAGGCGAGCGCCCGTCAGGGTATGATGTTCCAGTATATTGCCAATAAGGAAGGCTTGAACGTATCAGACGAGGAACTGGATGAATCCCTGCAGAATTTCGTGGAAGAAAACAAGCTGGAATCTGTGGAAGTGCTGCTTGCAGACACGGACAAGGAAGAATTCAGGGAATATTTTATGTTTGAGAAGGTTGTGGATTTTGTATTTGACAATGCACAGGTGACAGAAAACTAAATAATGAAAAACATAATATATGGAAGGGAGAAGACATGGAATTAACGGATATTAAGGATTTATACCGTAACAGGGAGGCGTATTTCGGAAAAGAGGTAACGGTAGGAGGCTGGGTGAGAAGCAACCGTGACTCAAAGACGTTTGGTTTTATTGTGATTAACGACGGTACTTATTTTGAGACGCTGCAGGTAGTGTACAGTGATAAGCTTGCCAATTTTGAGGAGCTCAGCAAGCTGAACGTAGGCTCCGCCGTTGTGGTGAAGGGCGTTATCGTGGCGACGCCACAGGCAAAGCAGCCATTTGAAATGCAGGCAGCGGAAGCTTTTGTAGAAGGTGTGTCCGGCGCAGATTATCCGCTGCAGAAAAAGCGCCACAGCTTTGAGTATCTGAGAACGATTCCCCATCTGCGTGCGCGGACCAATACGTTCCAGGCAGTATTTCGGGTGCGCTCGCTGATTGCCTATGCCATCCATACTTTCTTTCAGGAGAGAGGTTTTGTTTATGTGCATACGCCGCTGATTACGGGAAGCGACTGCGAGGGAGCGGGCGAAATGTTTCAGGTGACGACCCTTGATTTGCAGAATGTGCCCAAGACAGAAGAAGGAAACATTGATTTTTCGCAGGACTTTTTTGGCAAGCCGACCAACCTGACTGTCAGCGGGCAGTTGAATCTGGAGACTTACGCGTTTGCGTTTAAGAATGTATATACCTTTGGACCTACCTTCAGGGCGGAAAATTCCAATACCACCCGTCATGCGGCGGAGTTCTGGATGATTGAGCCGGAAATCGCATTTGCGGATTTGACGGACGACATGGTGCTTGCCGAGTCCATGCTGAAGCATATTATCCGCTATGTGCTGGAGAATGCACCAGCAGAGATGGCGTTCTTCAACCAGTTTGTGGACAAGGGGCTGATTGAGAGGCTGGAGCATGTGCTTCACTCTGATTTTGCCCATGTAACCTATACAGAAGCGGTTGCGATTCTGGAAAAGCATAATGATGAATTTGAATATAAGGTATCATGGGGATGCGATTTGCAGACAGAGCATGAGAGATACCTGACGGAGCAGGAATTTAAGCGCCCTGTGTTTGTAACCGACTATCCGAAGGAAATCAAAGCATTCTATATGAAACTGAACGATGACGGTAAGACAGTTGCAGCCATGGACTGCCTGGTACCCGGCATCGGGGAAATCATCGGCGGCAGCCAGAGAGAGGACAAGCTTGAGGTGCTAGAAGCGCGAATGGAGGAAATGGGTCTGAACAAGGAGGACTACGATTTTTACCTCGATTTGCGAAAGTACGGTTCCGTCCGTCATGCGGGCTTCGGACTTGGTTTTGAGCGATGTGTAATGTATCTGACAGGGATGGGCAATATCAGGGATGTAATACCTTTCCCGAGAACGGTAAATAACTGTGAGTTATAAAAGTGTGAAGTGTGAGAAGAAGTTCTAAGGCGTCAAAGGACGACGCCCAAGAACTGCTAAATCTCACGCCGAAGAATGACCATAGGTCATTCTTCATAAAGTGGGGTATAAATGAAGAAGGCGACCATTAAAATCATAAATTTAATACTGGTGATTACGCTCATTGGGTTGATGACGATTCCGGCGGAGGCGACTACGGTTCAGGATATTCAGAACCAAATCAATAGGGACAATGAAACGTTGAGCGGTATCAATGATGATATGCTTGCACTGCAGGATGAGCAGGATTTGCTGGAAGAGGAAATTTGTGATTTGGATGCGGAGCTTGTCAACACGATGACGGTTATCGGAGGGTTGGAGGATGATATTGCCGCCAGCGAGGATGCCATCAATGCAAAAGAGAAGGACATCCTTGCGAAGGAGGCTGATATCAGGACGACGCAGGGCCTGTACGAGGATGCGTGTGAAAAGGAAGAAGCACAGTATAATGCCATGGTTGCCAGAATCCAGTATTTGTATGAAAATGGCGAGTCGGATTATCTGGCTGCCTTCTTTTCTGCATCGAGCTTTAGCGAGATACTGACACTGCAGAGCTATGTTGAAGCCGTCTATACGTATGACCAGAATATGCTTGCAGAATATGAGGCGGCACGGGAAGAAGTGAAACTGCTTTGGGAAAGACTGGAGGAGGAAAAGGCTGCTTTGGAGGAGGAAAAGGTTTCCTTGGAAGAGGAAAGGGCTTCTCTGGAGGCGGACCGTGCGGAGATGCAATCGCAGATAGTGTATCTGAACGGACTTTTGGACAAAAAGAAGAAGGAGTCTGCCAATTATGATGCACAGATAGCCCGCATGAGGCAGGAAGCCAATGCGTTGAAGGTAAAAATCCGGCAGGAGCAGGAAGAACTGAAAAGGGTAGAAGAAGCGGAGCGAAGAAGTGCTGCGGCAAACGGCAGCTATACGGTGTCCCCCTCCATTTCAGACATTATCAATGCGGCGTCCGGCAGTGATTTGGGTAAACAGATTGCCCGCTATGGCTGCCAGTATATAGGCAATCCCTATGTGCTGGGCGGTACCAGCCTGACGAACGGAGCGGACTGCTCTGGTTTTACCTATCGCATTTATTCTAATTTCGGGTATACATTACCCCGCACCTCTTACCAGCAGCGAAGTGCAGGTACGGAGGTAAGCTATGAAAATGCCCAGCCGGGCGATTTAATCTGTTATGAAGGACATGTGGCATTGTATATCGGTGGCGGGTATATTGTGCATGCAAGCAATGTCAAATCGGGGATTAAGGTAAGCACCGCGACATATAAGAAGATTTTATCGGTGAGAAGGATTATTTAGGGAAACGCTGATTAAAGTGTTTCCCTCACAGGATTTGACCGCGGAGCGCCAAACAATAGATTGGGTAAAAAACAGTTGCAAGATGCTTTGGGGCGGGTGTATAATACGAGCATGGGGTCATAGCTCAGCTGGGATGAGCGTTCGCCTCACACGCGAGAGGTCATGGGTTCGAG
>CAMWUP010000294.1 GCA_947177465.1 uncultured Lachnospiraceae bacterium | reverse complement strand
ACACAATATAGAAAGGAATGGATAATTTATGACACCAAATTTAAATATGTTTTCACTGGAAGGAAAAACTGCTCTCGTGACAGGCGCTAATACAGGTCTGGGACAGGGAATATGCGTTGCCTATGCCAAAGCTGGCGCAAATGTAATCGGCGTGGCAAGAAGAAGCTGTGAAGATACAGCTGCTAAAATTGCTGATGTTGGCGGAAACTTTAAGGAAATAATTGCTGATTTGTCAGATATTTCTGTCATTCCTGAAATTGTAGAGCAAGCCGAAAAAGCTTTTGAACGTATCAATATTCTGGTAAACAATGCCGGAATTATCAAACGGTGTGATGCTGTAGATGTGTCCGTTGAGGACTGGGATTCTGTCATTAATATCAATGAAAAAATGGTTTTTTTCCTCTCTCAGGCATTTGCAAAAGGCTGGCTGAATGACAACAAAGGCGGCAAAATCATCAATATTGCATCCATGTTAAGCTACCAAGGCGGAATTCGTGTTCCGGCATACACTGCCAGCAAAAGTGCTATTATCGGTCTTACAAGAGAACTTGCCAATGAATGGTCAAAGCATAACATCAATGTAAACGCTATTGCTCCAGGATACATGGAAACAAATAACACGGAAAATCTTCGAAAGGATGAGCAAAGAAGCGAAGAAATCCTTGGACGAATTCCGGCTGGCAGATGGGGAACCCCTGAAGATATTGCAGGCGCTGCCATTTTCCTTGCATCAGATGCAGCATCCTACATTCACGGCTTTACACTTGCTGTTGACGGTGGATGGCTGGCACGATAAAACTATCTTATACATAGAAAAAACTGACAGCAGTTTTATGACACAGCTGTCAGTTTTTTATGTCATGCGTCAAACAAAATCGTAAAGTAAGACTTTTTTAACTCCACAAATCATACTTATTGTTGATATAAGAAGAAAACGACTTCGCGTTCTGTCCATACTGATTTCCCATGCTTTCTAACTCCGCCGTCACACTGTCTGATACGTGGGATGCCAAATATTGCAGTTTCTGAACAAACTCACTCTCAGCCCCAAACATAGCCTCAAGGTCTTCTAATTTAGCATCTTTTAATTGCTCCTCATCAACTGTTATGCGTCCATCCTTCCCTACAGAAATTCCCAATTTACTTAACTCTTCACTGTTTTTGGAAGCAAGTGACTTTAACATCTGGTTGTAATATGTATTAATGGTTGATGCATTGTTGTCAAGCTGCTTTCTCGTTTCGTTGTACTTTTCAATCAAAGATTTTATGGCTTTAATGACATCCTCTGTACTGCCGCTCTCTTTTGCTTTTGCAAAAAGATTATCCTCTTTATCACTGGCAAGCGTCTTTGCTGCTTCATCAAGTGAACTTGCCGTTTCATCAAGCTTTTCATAAGATTTTTTCTTAGCCAGATCCGCTTTCTGCGCCATGCTGTTTTGCAGACTATCTAGCAAAGAACTGTTGTCTTTCTTATTTACATAGTCTAATAGTGATGAGCTATTGACAGATATGCCAGTCTTTCTTGCTGTTTCATTTAACATTTGTGTTGTGATTCTCATTGTTGATTCCTCCTGTTTTTGTCATCTTACACTCAATCCCTTAACTTTGGTTTACACTATTTATTTCGGACAGAATATCAAATTTTTAATACTATTTGCATCATTTGACCATAAGATGACATAAAATGACTACCGGAACACAATCTCACCTGTCACATCATCCATTACCTCCACAATTGCAAGCGATTCCAGCTGTATTCCTTTGGCTCTGATCTCTTGGCCACCCTTCTGGAACCCCTTTTCTATTGCAATTCCGATGCCTTCAACCACCGCGCCTGCCTTATCAGCCAGCTCCAATAATCCCATCAGCGCGCAACCGTTTGCAAGAAAATCATCAATAATCAACACATGATCGGTCTTTGTTAAAAACTTTTTAGAGACAATTACATCATACATATTGACATGTGTATAAGACTGTATTTTTGTACAGTAATTGTCATTGTCCAAATTAATGCTTTTTGCCTTTTTTGCAAACACGACAGGGACATCAAATACTTCCGCCGCTATCGCAGCAATACCAATACCACTTGCTTCTATTGTTAAAATTTTGTTAATCTTCTTACCGGAAAAGCGTCTTTTCCACTCCTCTGCCATCTCCCGAAAAAGCTTAACGTCCATCTGATGATTCAAAAAACTATCCACTTTAAGCACATTCCCTGCTCTCACTGCCGCATCCTTTAAAATCCGCTCCTCTAAAAGCTTCATTTATGGCATCATTCCTCTCATCTTGTAAATTCGAACCCTTCTTATATATTTTCTATCTGCCAGTCAATTGGTTCTACTCCGTTGGATTCCAAAAATGCATTTGCCTGACTAAAATGCTTACACCCAAAAAATCCACGGTATGCTGACAAAGGGCTCGGATGTGGCGCCTTGAGTATCAAATGTTTTGGGTTTGTGAGCATTGGCGCTTTATTCTGCGCCGGTCTGCCCCACAAAAAATACACAATCGGCCTGTCCTGAGCATTGACTGCCTGTATCACAGCGTCCGTAAACTGCTCCCATCCATGTCCCTGATGTGAATTCGCTTGATGAGCACGCACTGTCAAAACCGTGTTCAAAAGTAACACGCCCTGATCTGCCCACTTTTTCAAATATCCGTTATTTGGTATGTAGCATCCTAAATCCTCTTCCAGCTCCTTATAAATATTTTGCAGAGATGGCGGTATCTCAGGCTGACTTGGCAGCACAGAAAAGCTAAGGCCATGTGCCTGATTTACATTATGATATGGGTCTTGCCCCAAAAGCAACACTTTTACTTTACTCAATGGCGTATAGTGAAACGCATTAAAAATATCATCTGCAGGCGGATAAATAACCGCATTACTGTATTCATCTTTCACAAACGCAAATAATTCCTTATAATACGGCTTTCTAAACTCCCCACTAATTGAATCCAACCAATCATTTTCTATCATTGCCATACTGTTCTCCCAACCTTTCTTTTGTATTTTAAAATCTGACAGAAACACCTCTGTCCTTAAGATACTGTTTTACCTCTCTGATTTCCAGCTCCTTAAAGTGAAACAATGATGCTGCAAGCGCCGCATCTGCTTTTCCGGCATCAAATGCATCATAAAAATGCTCCAAACTTCCAGCTCCACCGGAAGCAATCACAGGAATCGACACATTTTCCGATATTGTCCTCGTAAGCTCAATATCATATCCGCTCTTTGTCCCATCACAGTCCATACTTGTAAGAAGAATCTCACCTGCGCCAAGTTTGTCTGCTTTCATCGCCCATTCCACCGCATCAATGCCCATATCAACACGCCCACCATTTTTATAAATATTCCATCCGCTTCCATCAGCACGCCGTTTTGCGTCAATCGCCACAACTACGCACTGACTTCCAAATTTATCTGCCGCTTCACTAATCAGAGCCGGATTCATAATTGCAGCGCTGTTTACTGAGACCTTATCAGCACCCTCCCGCAAAATTGCTTTAAAATCATCAACTGTTCGGATACCACCGCCAACCGTAAACGGAATAAATACTTTCTCTGCCACTCTGCGCACCATATCAACCGTTGTTGCACGATTATCCGACGATGCGGTAATATCAAGAAATACAACTTCATCGGCGCCTGCCCTGTCATACGCTGCCGCAATTTCTACAGGATCTCCCGCAT
>CAMWUP010000293.1 GCA_947177465.1 uncultured Lachnospiraceae bacterium | reverse complement strand
CCCCTGAGTGGTCTTGCCCCCCTGCGCAGGTACGCTTTCACTTTCTCCCCATACAGAAACACATCATTGCCCCACACAAGTCCCCACTGCAGCAGAAGTGCAGCAGCGCCTGTCACAAAGGGCGTGGCAAAGGATGTGCCCGTGAAATAGCCATAGCCGCCTAAAGTATCCGGCGCCATAATACTCACACCTGGCGCCGCCAAATCCGGCTTTACCGCGCCTGCCGCTGTCGGTCCCATCGTCCGCTCCGAATACATATATCCTCTGCCTGAAAAATCCGCATAAGACTCATAAACGCTGTCATAAGCCGCCACTGTGATAACCTTCTGCGCCGTGGAGGGAATCGTCAGCGTCACTTGCGGACTCGGCTCAAAAAAACGGGTATTGGCATTACGTACCCCTGCGCTGGGAAGATAAAAATAATACTGACCCGTTATGCCCGACACAAACTCTATGCGAAAGGTCCATACCCCCGGTGCAATATAGCTTCTCTCCGGAATAAAATCGAAGTAAATTTCCTGTGCCACCGAATAGGGCGTCGGCTCCCCCATGTACACCAGAATTACCGTCTGCTCCAGCCGGAGTGTCAGCTTTCCGAAGCCGCCCTCCGGCAGCAAAGCCTCCTCTCCTGCCGGTGAGCGCAATGTAATCCGGTAGCTGTCCGCATAATTTTTCCAAAGCTGTACATTGAGCGCCGTCTCATAAGAGGCAACCGCCAGCTCCGTATAGCTTGCGGCTCCGACAGAAAGCCCGCCGCCTGCTGTTCCTACATTCCCCTGTACATGTCCCGAGGAAGCTCCCTCATTGCCGCTTCCCACACAGATTACCGTTCTTCCCACCTCAGATGCATTGTCCAGAAAACGCTCCACCAGAGAAGAACCGTTATGCGCACCGTAGGTATTGCCAAAGCTTAAATTGATGACAAGCGGAGCCCCGAGCTGCTGCGCCTTTTTTACCACATAAGTAACCGCACGCATCAACTCTGTTGTTCGAGGAAACGAATCGGCTGCCGCCGTTCCGAGTTTTACCACAATCAGACTGCTTTTCGGCGCTACGCCTTCATAGCTCCCCACACCGCTTCCGGCAGCAATCCCCGCCACCGCCGTACCGTGCCCGCTGGTATCGCGGCTCGGCACCAGCCGGTATCCTTCCTGCAGAGAATTGGCTGCAAGCGCCGCGTCAATCTGCTCTTTGCTAAATTCCGCATCCGGCAGCGTCTGATCCCACAGGTACAGGATTCTGCTTGTTCCGTCTGCGTTGCGGAAATGCGGATTGGCGTAATCAATCCCCGAATCAATCACCCCCACAATGACACCTTCTCCGTCAAGATAAGGCTCCCGCACTGTCACCGGCAGAATACAGGAAGCCTCCTTAGCCTGCTCCATGGAATTGCCGTCTATAGCGGCATTGTAAATGGAAGCATTGTCCATAGCAAAAAACAGGCGCTTCGGCTTTTCCACATACTCAATCTCAGGAAACTCAGCCACAGCATCGACAAGAGCCTCCGGCACGGTAAGCACGGCGTAGCCTGCAAGTAATTCCTCTATGCCTATGCCCATCGCGGCGAGCGCGGACAAATTACCGTTGTATTTCACAATCAACTCCCATGTACGGCTCTCCGCTTCATATCCCACATTCAGATTCAAGGATTTCTCCCGTACCGCCTCCGGTGTCTCTAATGCAAGATTTAATAAATTTTCCAGTTTTTGATTATCCATTCTGCATGCCTCTTTTTTGCCAGCCTCAAAACGGCTGCTGTGCCGGCCGGCCCTTTCCATATCATATGCTTGTGTTTTAGATGGTTGCCTGAGAGAGTCTTTTTTTCCTCTTGCCAGATTTGAGCAGTTTCATTATACTGTAAACAAGTTTCCCTTCCAAATCATCACAATACGATACCAGACATTTTATATGAAAGGATTTTACCATGTCAGATGAAACGGCAAAAAAACCGGACAGCGCTTTGTTCTCCCCTGCGCCGGCAGCGGACATTGATTTTCCCGTCAGCACCTATTCTACAAATCTTTCCCAACTGTATATGGGGATGATTCGCTGGCAATGGCATGATGAGATAGAAATCACCCTCGTCAAATCCGGCCGCGCGCTGCTTCGCCTGTCAGACAGGAACATACTGCTCACATCCGGCGAAGGCTTTTTCTTAAACCAAAACCAGCTCCACTCCATCCGCTGTGAGGATAAGGAAATGTGCCTGCTGCACACCATTAAATTTCACCCATCCTTTTTATTTGGCTATGGCAAAACCAATATGTCTGCCAAATACCTGACCCCCATCCTGTCCTCTGCCTTCCTGCATTGTCTGATACTAAAGGCGCAGGACGACTCCACGAAGGAAATGCTCCGGCTTGCGGAGGATACCTTTTCCTGTTGTCTGGAAAAAAAGTATGGATATGAACTTGTAGTAAAAAGTTTGTTGTGTTATTTTTGGAAACTTCTGCTGCCTTTTGCCGCTCCACAGGACGGCACTTTGCCGGAATCGCCGCAGGTTTCCACAGACAGCGCCCGCATAAAACAGGCGATTTTATTTATTGAGCAAAAATATATGGAGCCTTTGACTCTGGAAGAAATTGCCGCCTCCATTCATGTCAGCAAAAGTGAATGCTGTCGATGCTTTCAGCGCGCTTTAGGCCTTACGCCCTTTGAATATTTAATCAAATTCAGAATTTTTGAATCCACAAGAAAAATAATGCGCGGAGAGGAAGCCGCCGGCTCCATCTCCACGCTTGCCGCCTCCGTCGGCTTTAACAGCACAAGCTATTACAATAAGTTGTTTAAAAAGTACTTAAACTGCACGCCCACGGAATATAAAAAATCCATACAAAAACAGACATAACCACAATATTCTTATTTACTATAAAAGGTTTTGAACATATGGACTGCATACGCCGTGTCCCTGCTTCCCGCCGTCTCCAGCGCGGAATGCATGGCAAGCTGCGGCAGTCCGATATCTGCTGTAGGAACGGATACATGCGTCACGGAAATATTTCCCAGTGTAAGACCGCCTGCAATATCCGAGCGGTTCGTATACACCTGCACCGGTACGTCCGCTTCCCTGCACAGCTCCTTTATTCCCGCTGCCGTCAGCGCGTCCGTCGCATATCTCTGGCTTCCATGATATTTTATCACAATACCGCCGTTCAAAACCGGTCTGTTGACAGGGTCAGCTTTCTCCGGATGGTTGGGATGTACTGCGTGTGCATTGTCCGCCGAGATGAGAAAACTGTCCGCAGTCTTTTGTCTGAGCCAGCCGTCCGCTTTGCCAAAGGCTTCCTGTATCCTCGCCATGACATCAGCCAGAAAAGTAGAATCCGCTCCCTGCCTTGTACTGCTTCCGATTTCCTCGTTGTCAAATACCATGCAGATATTGATATAGTCCCTTGGAGTGCTTTCCGCCATGGCCGTCACCGCTGCAAAAGCACACTGCAAATCGTCCAGCCTCGGCGAAAGGATAAATTCACTGCTGCCGCCGATTACCTTCCCTTTTTCCCTGACATATAAAAACAAATCATGCGCCAGTATATCTTCCGGTGCCACATCCGCCGCTTTGGCAATCGTTTCCATAAAGTTGGTTTCGCTGCCCGCTTCCCCGTAGAGCGGCAGCATATCGCTCTGCGCATTGTATTCCACTCCTTGATTCATGTCCCGATGCATATGAATCGCCAGATTGGGAATCACCAGCATGTCCCTGTCCAC
>CAMWUP010000292.1 GCA_947177465.1 uncultured Lachnospiraceae bacterium | reverse complement strand
ATATCGAGATTTTTGAAAATTGGATTGATGGTTCTGTGGAAATAATCAGTGGCGTCCCCGTCGTGTGTGTTGACGGACTTATACAGATGAAAAAGAAACTTGGCCGGGAAAAAGATTTAGAGGATATTGCGTTAATAGAAAAGACGCAAGAAGCCAGTTTACTTTAGCATATTCCGTTTGTTGAAATGTTAGGTGAGTCTGAATTCGCCATAAGTAATATATAAAGGTAATATATAAAGTATAAAAGGGTGGATTATTGTACTTTTAATAGATTATAATAAAAAAGGATTGACAAAGCAGAACAAATGTTTTATTCTTATTCTAAAAGAACGCTTGTTCATGATGCGTTCTGTATAAAGAGAAAAATATAGCATAATCTGCAAAACAATAAATCGGGACAGATTTGTTTTCCTGTGATTCACACCTGAAACAAAATTTTTTCGTCAGCGCGCTGCCTGACCCAAGGCTGCCTGTGTATGTCTTTTTGCAGGATGAATATGAAGCAGCGCAGAAATGAGGATGAATATGGAAAGAGAAGAGAAATTAAAAGCATTGGATGCTGCACTTGTACAGATTGAAAAGCAGTATGGTAAGGGAGCTGTCATGAAGTTGGGTGACCCTTCGGCACAGATGAATGTAGAAACTATTCCTACGGGGTCGTTGAGTCTTGACGTGGCATTGGGACTCGGCGGTATTCCGAAGGGCAGGATTGTAGAGATTTATGGTCCGGAGTCCAGTGGTAAGACGACAGTGACCCTGCATATGATTGCAGAGGTACAAAAGCGTGGCGGCATTGCAGGCTTTATCGATGCAGAGCATGCACTGGATCCGGTCTATGCCAAGAACATTGGCGTTGATATAGACAACCTCTACATATCGCAGCCGGACAGTGGTGAGCAGGCACTGGAGATTACGGAGACGATGGTGCGTTCCGGCGCTATCGATATCGTAGTAGTGGACTCGGTGGCGGCATTGGTGCCCAAGGCGGAAATCGAAGGTGATATGGGTGATTCTCATGTCGGTCTGCAGGCAAGGCTTATGTCCCAGGCACTCAGGAAGCTGACCTCGGTTATCAGCAAATCCAACTGTACGGTTGTGTTTATCAATCAGCTCAGAGAAAAGGTTGGTATTATGTTTGGTAATCCGGAAACCACAACCGGCGGTCGCGCACTCAAATTCTATTCCTCCGTGCGTTTGGATGTGCGCCGTATCGAGTCTTTGAAGCAGGGCGGCGAGGTCATCGGCAACAGGACAAGGGTTAAGGTAGTGAAAAATAAAATAGCGCCGCCCTTTAAGGAGGCGGAGTTTGACATCATGTTTGGTGAAGGCATATCGATGGCGGGAGATATACTGGATTTGGCGGCTGAGATTGGCGTTATCAACAAATCCGGTGCATGGTATGCTTATGAAGGCAATAAAATCGGGCAGGGCAGAGAAAATGCCAAGCTGTATTTAAAGAGTAATCTGGAGGTCTGCGCTGAGGTAGAGGAAAAGGTACGGTTACATTATGGTCTGAGTGCGGATAAAGTGCAGACAGAAAAGCCGGAAGAGTCAAAAGGCAATGCTGCAAAGGCAGCTAAGGAGCAAAAGACTGGTGAGGCAAAGGCTTCCAAAGAGCAGAAGGTTTCCAAAGAATAGAGATTTGGAGGCACAAAATAGAAGACCGCCTGTTTGCGGAAGTGGTTTAAGAGAGGTTGAGGGTCATGGTTGTGACATTGCTTTCGGAGGTGTCAGCTTCCAGAGTGAAGGTATATATTGACGAGTATCCTGCCTTTATCCTGTATAAAGGCGAACTGCGAAAGTATGGCTTGCGGGAAGGTGAACCTATCGCAGAAAGGGTATATGAGGAACTGGTCTGCGGGGTACTTCCCAAGCGGGCGAAGCAGCGTTGTCTGAATTTGATTAAATCGCGGGATTATACCCGCGAACAGCTTAAACTCAAGTTAAAACAGGGAGGATATCCGGAACAGGTAATAGAAGAGGCGCTTGATTATGCAGCTTCGGGGCGCTATATTGACGATTTGCGCTATGCAGAGAGCTTTATTGTATGTAGTCATGAACACAAGAGCAGGCGGCGGATAGAAAATGATTTGCTGCAGAAAGGAGTTTCAGCGGAGACGATTGCAGCCGCGTGGCTGCAATGGGAAGGCGAAGGCAATGTGCAGGACGAGGAAGAGCAGATCAAGGCGCTGCTTACAAAAAAGCATTTTAATGCGGAAACAGCGGACAGGAAGGAATTACAAAAAATGTATGCTTTTTTGGCTCGAAAAGGTTTTGATGGGGACAAAATACGGCGTCTGTTGTTAAAATAAACTAAGATTTGTGTAAAGTTCCGTGTAAAGATAATCACTTACGCTTGACATGAGCACCATTTTAATTTAAAATTTAAGTGTTGTAAAATTGCTTTTAGAATGTGCGTCGAGTTTTTCTTTGTAAAAACGGCATATACATACATTCTATAATAGATTTGGCATGACGTTTCGGCGTTATGTTTTGGTCCAAGGACCATGCACGAAAACTTAATAAGGAGGTGCTCCTGTACATGTGGTATGCATTGTGTGCTTTGGGAGCAATAGTGGTGACGCTTGTCATCTCGATTCCGGTGACTGCAAAGATTGCAACGGAGCGGCGTAAGAAATACGTGGAAGCTAAGTTGGGAGATGCAGAAGTCAAGGCGAGAGAGATTATCGATGATGCTTTAAAGACCGCAGAAGCCAAGAAACGCGAGTCGCTGCTTGAAATCAAGGAAGAGTCCATTAAGACCAAGAATGAACTCGACAAAGAAATCAAGGAGCGCAGGACTGAAGTTCAGCGTTATGAACGAAGGGTTCAGCAGAAGGAAGAGAACATCGACAAAAAAGCGGATGCTATTGAACGCAAAGAAGCAAGTCTGGCACAGCGCGAAGATTCCTTAAACAAGATGAAGGCAGAAGTGTCAAAGCTGAATGAGCAGCGGGTACAGGAACTGGAGAGAATTTCCGGATTAACCTCTGAACAGGCAAAAGAGTATTTGTTGAAAATTGTTGAAGATGAAGTGAAACATGAAACGGCCGTGATGATTAAAGAAATGGAAAGTCGGGCCAAAGAAGAAGCAGACAAAAAGGCGAAGGAGTATGTAGTAAATGCAATTCAGAGATGCGCAGCAGATCATGTCTCTGAGACTACTATCTCCGTAGTACAGCTTCCGAGCGATGAGATGAAAGGTCGTATTATTGGCAGGGAAGGACGTAATATCCGTACATTGGAAACGATGACGGGAGTTGATTTGATTATCGACGATACGCCTGAGGCAGTTATTCTGTCAGGTTTTGACCCCATCCGCCGTGAGGTGGCAAGAATTGCCCTTGAAAAGCTGATTGTAGATGGACGTATCCATCCTGCCAGAATTGAAGAAATGGTAGAAAAAGCACAGAGGGAAGTAGAGGTAATGATTAAGGAGGAAGGTGAAGCAGCTACCCTTGAGGTTGGCGTACATGGAATTCACCCTGAACTCGTAAAATTACTCGGTAAGATGAAGTTCAGAACCAGCTATGGACAAAATGCATTAAAGCATTCGGTTGAAGTCGCGCAGTTGTCGGGACTTTTGGCGGCAGAGATGGGGCTGGATGTGCGTCTTGCAAAGCGTGCAGGTCTCTTGCACGATATCGGCAAAGCGGTTGATCATGAAATGGAAGGTTCCCATATTCAGTTGGGTGTGGAACTGTGCAGAAAGTACAAGGAA
>CAMWUP010000291.1 GCA_947177465.1 uncultured Lachnospiraceae bacterium | reverse complement strand
CATGGATGGTCCGGGCTTTAGAAGGGAAGTGCTGGATGGCTGCCAATATGAGCAGATTGCAGATAAAATTGTCAAAATACTGCCGCATTCTTCTTTGATTGGCATGCTTTTTGAAACATTTCCCCGCATAAAGGTGGTGGAGAGTAAAACCTTCGGGCTTCTGCAGCATGACCCTTATACGTGGCTGATAGCGGAGGATGATTTTGTCTGCGTAAAAGGACTTTATAAGTCAAGAAAGCATGCCGATGAAACGCTGAATAAATGGCTGGAAGCGCTGGATGAAAATCAGAGACGTATTTTTGTAGATACGCTGTATCAGGTAGTCTCTGCATCCAAGGCAGAGAACCTGATAGAACTTTCCGCAGACTGGAAGAAGAGCATGAACGGCATGGTATCGGCGTTAAAAGAAGTGGACGACGAAACCAGGCAGGCGCTCAGAGCAATTATAAAGGCTTTGTTTGACATTGCGCTGGAGCGCATGAAGCCTCAAAAGTCAAAGCAGAAGAGAGTGAAAGAAACATAGCAGTTTATCCCCGTCAGGAAAGAGCCGCTCCGGATGCCACTGTACGCCGTAGATGGGGAGCTGGTTATGAAAAATGGCTTCCGGTACAGGAGAAGGTGAAGCGTACTGGGCGAGCAAAAGCCCCTGACCGAGGCGTCCGATGCACTGATGATGGGCGCTGTTGACAGTCAGGCTGCCTCCATAGAGCATGTGCAGGAAGGTATCATGAACGATGGCGGTATCATGGAACTGGTCCCCGTCCTGATACTGGTGAAGCGCGGCTTCTTTCATGTGCTGCACGATGGTTCCGCCGAAAAAGACGTTGATAATCTGCATACCCTTGCAGATACCAAGTATCGGCTTACAGCAGCGTATAGCCTGCTCCATGGCTTCAAGCTGGATGATATCCAGTTCTGTGTCTATGTTTCTGGAGCCGTTATTATTTTGCCCGAAAAAAGCAGGCGTAATGTCACCGCCGCCCGGCAGAAGCATGCCGGCGCAGGAGTGAATCCGGCTCGGGGAAAGGGTGGTAAGACAGGGAATTCCCAGACGGGTGAGGGCGGTCTCATAGTTGACGGTGTCTTTCGCGCGCCCGATGATGGCAATCGTACCGCCGTTATTTTTTTGTGAGCAGGGTTTGGACATAGGAGTATCCGAATTGTTTTTTGTTATTGTATGCGGAAGCGGGGGAAAACATGACAGGGACTGTTTCTTGCTTTTATGGCCGGATACCATATTCTAAAAGTGTCTTCTTTATGGTACCATAATATAAAATATAAAAATGAAAGAAAAGGAGCCAATTATGAAACATGTTAAATGCTATATACCGGAATACCCCAGACCACAGTTTGTCAGAAGCGACTGGGTAAATTTAAATGGAGAGTGGGCGTTTTCTTTTGGTGACGAAGCGAACGAGACAGATGCGCTGGCGGGAAAGCTTGACAGAAAAATCAACGTTCCTTTTACATATGAAACAAAGCTCAGCGGAATCGAAGATTATGCACCGCACAATACAGTATGGTATTCCCGCCATATCAGCGGAAAAGAAAACAAACGCACAATTATACATTTTGAAGGTGTGGATTATGACACGGCGGTTTATATAAATGGCAGGCTTGTGGGAACGCATCAGGGAGCATATACCAGATTTTCATTTGATGTTACGGATTTTCTTAACAATAACGAAGGTGTGCTGACTGTCAGATGTACAGATAATAACCTGCCTGTTCAAGTGAGAGGGAAACAACGCTGGGAATCTCAAAGCTACGACTGCTGGTATATTCAAAGTACAGGTATATGGAAGACCGTGTGGATAGAGTATGTTGATGAGGTGCACCTTGTTAAAATGAAAATGACGCCTGACATAAGTGATTATTCTGTTTCCTTTGATGTAGGTGTGAGCTGTCCGGCAGATGATGTTGAAGTCAGAATAGCTGTAAGCTTTGAAGGCAGACCGGTGCAGACGGTATCCATAATTGCGGGAGATATTGACAACACTGTAAAGGTTCGGCTTGACAGCAGGAGTATTACTTATCAGGTAAAGCTGTGGAATTTGTGGAATCCTGCGCTGTACGATGTTGAAGTTACTGTACGCAAAAACGGCAAAGAGACGGATAGAGTCGGCAGCTATTTCGGATTGAGAGAGTTCACCGTCAAGAACGGAAAGGTACTGCTCAACGGCGGACCCTTCTATTCAAAGCTTATACTTGATCAGGGGTATTGGAAGGAATCAGGTATGACTCCTCCGAGTGAGCAGGCAATAATCGACGATATTCAGCTTGCCGGAAAAATGGGATTTAACGGGGTACGCAAGCACCAGAAAAACGAGGATGAGCGTTTTTATTATTACGCCGATATCATGGGGTTAGCCGTATGGTGCGAACTGCCGTCAAATCATTGGTTCAGTGATGATGCCATAAAGAATATCTCTGCAGAGTGGCTCGATATAGTTACACAGAATTACAATCATCCTTCACTGGTGACATGGGTTCTTTTTAACGAAAGCTGGGGCGTAAGGGGGATTGCTTCTAATTCCCGTCAGCAGAATTTTGCCGAGGGTCTTTATCATATGACCAAAAGTATGGATGCCATGCGTCCCGTCATTTCAAATGATGGCTGGCAGCACACAAAAAGTGATATTCTTACTATACATCACTATGAGCAGAACAGCGGGCAGCTTATGCACTTATATGACAGTATGGAGAAGCTTACAGGAGGATATTGCGGAAACTCTCTGCTGCTGCCGTTTGCTGAAAGTTTTCAGTATGAAGGACAGCCTATCATTTTCACGGAGTTCGGTGGAACTCACTATGCGCAGGATGAAGGCTGGGGCTATGGAGCTTCGGTACATACAGACGAGGAATTTCTGGAGCGTTTCGGTTCGTTGATAAAAGCTGTGGAAGATATGGATATAAGCGGTTACTGTTACACACAGCTTACAGACGTTGAACAGGAGACGAACGGTCTGCTTACTGCTGACAGAAAGCCCAAAGTCGATATTGAAAAAATCAGAAAAATTGTGGAATAAGGTGAAATCAGGGAAAACTGTAAAAATAATGGTAGGAAAAAAACTTGCTGTCCTGTATAATGGAAAATAGTGATTGGACAGAGGGGCAGACATGTCTGTTCGTCTGTCCGGCAGTAAATATGAAGGGCGGTAAGTTTTGTTATGAGCAGATTGTGGTATGAGCAGCCGGCGGGCGTGTGGGAGGAAGCGCTTCCCCTGGGAAATGGCAGGATGGGCGCCATGGTGTTCGGCGAGCCGGTTTATGAACTGATTCAGGTCAATGAGGACAGTATGTGGTATGGGGGACGGGTGGACAGAACCAACCCTGATACCTTGAAATATCTGCCCGAAATCAGGGAGCTGATTCTTGGTGGGGAGATACAAAAGGCGGAGAGGCTGATGAAGATGGCGATGTCGGGCTGTCCTGACAGCGCCCATCCCTACCAGACCTTGGGAAATATTCATTTTATTTTTGATAATATAGGGGAGGTAACGTCCTACGAGCGCAGTCTTGATGTGGACAGGGCGGTTTATCAGAATACGTTTTCCGCAAACGGCATCCGTTTTCAGAGAGAATTGTTTTTATCGGCGCCGGATGACGTGATGGTCATGCGGATAAGCGCGGATAAGAAAAGCTCCATTACCTTTCAGGCGCTTCTGCGGCGGGAAAAGTTTTTTGACGGCGTAAAAAAGGCGGGAGAAAACGGTATCTGTC
>CAMWUP010000290.1 GCA_947177465.1 uncultured Lachnospiraceae bacterium | reverse complement strand
CGCACTGTGCAGCACGACGCAGGCATGGGTATTGTAGTTCAACACATTGTCACACTCGCCGCGCTCTACTGCCACAGGATTGCCGTAGGTGTGATAATCCCCGATAAAGGCAGCCTTATCGCCGTTGTAGGAAGTAACCGGCGCTCCCGCCAGTCCTAAGAAACGCTCTCTTCCATTTGAGCCCTTCTCGTTCTTGCCGCAGTTCGCATTAATCGTCTGTACGATTTTATTACCCTTAAAATAGGTTCTTGTAATAAACAAAGTGTACTGCAGGTTTACCTGATCCTGCTCGTAGTTGCTGTCATTGGTAAACTCTGCATAGGAAAATACAGATATTTTTCTCGTTTTGTCCGTGGTATTGGTGACCTTAGCACGCCATACCTCATAGGTTTTGTTCAGGGGAACATAATAAAGCGCTTCCGAATGAATCCCCGCATAATCTGCTACCAAATTTGTGTACGCCGTACCATGGTGACATTCGCTTTTATACGTATCCAAAGGCTTTGCCACAGGCTGCCAGGAAGCGGACCAGTAATCCTTCGTCTCATCATCGCGCAGATAGATATATCTGCCTGGCGTATCGTCGCTGTTAAAATGGTAGCGCAGAATTCTGCCGTTGGCGCCGCTCTTTACAAAGCTGTAACCGCCGGCATTGTTGGAAATAATCGCACCATACGCGGGAGAGCCATGATAATTCGCCCAGGGCGCGGGAGTATTGGGTTTGGTAATCACATACTCCTTGTTTGCTTCGTCAAAATAGCCGTAATTCATGTAAAACTGTTCTCCTTTACTTTTTATGTTGTTTGATATAATTGCAAGAATTGTGATATCACCCAGCCACTATCAGTGACACAAGATAGAAGGGCTCGGTATCGTTGTCGTGCGTTTCTGTGAGTTCGATTTCTACGCGGTGTACTTTATGCTCACCATGCTCCAGTATGGTTTCCAGATACAGGCAGTCCCAGTCTTCATCAAAGTTTCCATCGAGAAGCACGGCATGTTCCTTATCGCCGTCCAGCGTCAACGTTGCCTTGGGGATAGGGCCTTTCATGGTCTTTTTATACTGTACGCCGATGGAAGCGCCTTCCACCTCAAACACAATTTTATCGCCTTTACGGGACGCCGTAAAGCCTTTTTTGAAGCAGTCTGACACACATTTCTGCTCACTTTCGTCCTTCACAAAGCCCTCGCACAAAACCGGTTTTAATTCATCGTTCCTATATCTATGCGCGTTTTCATAGCCGTTCGCCGTCATGGGTCTTGGAAGCACGCCAAAAGGTGCTTCCTGTGCTTCATCGCCTGTATCGTGCTGTGCCGCTCCACCTTCCCGTGTCTCGTCGTCTGCGGGCGCTGCTTCTGCAGGCACGCCCGCGCTGCGCTCCTCTTCCACCGCTTTCTTCACGCTCTCTAAATAATAGGTAATCACACTTGCCACAAGCGCATGTCCCGCATCATTTGGATGCAGGTCGTCCGGTGTGATGTCGCGGTTTTTGATGTTACCTGCTTCCACCTGCGCATAAATCGTAGGCTTCATGCTGACAGAGGGAAGATGGTAATATGCTCCCACCGGCACATGAATCTGCTCCGCATTGCCGCCATCGTCGTAGCGCACATTATGTACCAGAAGCAGCGCCGGCGCACAGGGCGCTTTCCGTATCCGGCGCACCAGTCCCTCATAGGTTTCCTGAAAATGTGCGCTGTCATCATCATCATTTACAGAAAACTCCACAATCACAAAATCCGGCTCATATTGCAGCACATCCTCTTCTACACGTCCCGTACCGAGATGGGAGGTGGTTCCGCCGATACCGGCGTTGATATAGGTAAAATCCGCTTTGGGAAACGCCTGCTTCCACCACGCATAGGTCAGATAGGCATAACATCCCTCCGGCGTGGAAGCCAAAGAGCCCTGCGTAATGGAGCCGCCCAGAAACGCCAGTTTGATAGCTTCTCCGTCTGCCGCCCGCTGCATTACCTTTCTGATACGGCTGTCATTTCCGGCATTTATCACGCCTTTTTCATATGCAATGAGTTCCTTCATAATTTCCTTTCCGCCGTCCTGTTTCATTCGGCAATTACGCCTGCTCTAACAGCTCCAGATTTTTCTTTATCAGCTCGCATCTCTGCAATACACAGTCCGGACTGCGCAGCGGATCCTTCGGCGTGTTAAATACATAATCCACAAGTCTGTCCATATCCGTCACTGCCACATGCAGCCTTGTATCACTGGAAGCATAGTAGATATAAATCTCATTTTTCTCATTTACTACCGCGCCGTTTGTAAACACTACGTTGGACACGTCGCCGACTCTCTCGCCGTTCCTTGGTCCGATTAACATACCGGAAGGCTCTGCAATTACTCGGGAAGGGTCGTCCAATGCCGTGGCAAAGGCATAGATGACATAGCGGAGCCCTGCTGCCGTATTTCTCACGCCGTGGGCAATGTGAATCCAGCCCTTATCCGTCTTTATCGGCACAGCGCCTGCGCCGTTCTTTACCTCTGTGATGGTGTGGTATTTGCGGATGCTTGTCATCTTCTCCTCGTCAATAACCGCTTTTGTGATATCGTCACACAGCCCAAAACCAATGCCGCCGCCCGAACCGGTATCGATGAAATCGTCCATGGGTCTTGTATAGAACGCATACTTGCCATCCACAAACTCCGGATGCAGCACCACATTCCTCTGCTGGGGCGAATGGAGCGTCACCAAATTCGGCAGTCTCTCCCATGTCTTTAAATCCTTAGTCCGTACAATGCCCGCAGCCGCTACCGCCGCCGACAAATCGCCCACCGTTTTATCCTTGCTTTCTGAGCAGAATACACCATAAATATAGCCGTCTTCATGCTTCGTCAGACGCATATCGTATACATTTGTCTCCTCCGGACAGGTATCCGGCAGTACCACAGGATAGTCCCAGAAACGGAAACCGTCCACGCCATTGTCGCTCTCTGCCACGCCAAAGAAGGATTTTCTGTCGTTGCCCTCAATTCTTGCCACCAGATAATACTTGCCGTTCATATAAAGCGCGCCGGAATTCATCACAGCATTTACGCCAAGCCTCTCCTCAAAATACGGATTGGTCTCAGCATTTAAATCATACTGCCAGCTTACCGGAATATGCTCTCTTGTCAGCACCGGATATCGGTATCTTTGGTAGATGCCATTATAAAACGCTTCATCCACCTCATTCTTTCTGGTCAATAATGCTTCCTGTCTTTCCTTCAGCCAGTAAAATTGTTTGTGAATCATATTATCTTTCCCTCCTCCTTATCATTTCCATGCACATACGCCCATTGTGGTAAGGGCATTTCCAGGGCTCCACAATCGGCTGTGTCATATCCGGCTTGCCATTGTCATCCACATGCATAAACCACTCTGAGCCTTCTCTCTTATCGATGACATACTCCTTGATAAAACCCCATATGTGCTCTGCCGCCTCTAAATATTTCGTATGCTCCGGCGTCTTCTCATACTGGTTGTAGAAGCCCACCACGGCCTCCGCCTGCACCCACCAGACACGCTTTTTATCCACTACACCCTTCTCACATTCGTTGGAAAGAGAATCGTTGTAGTAAGCCGCCCGATAAACCTCCGCCGTCAAATCAGCAATGATGGGCGCCCACTCTGTCGCATGCGCCTCGTCACCAAGCACGGAAAGCCCCCTGTCTAACAGCCATGCCGTCTCGATGTCCTCCCCCTAGGAAGGGAAATCAATCAGGCTGTTCAACTC
>CAMWUP010000289.1 GCA_947177465.1 uncultured Lachnospiraceae bacterium | reverse complement strand
GTAATTCGTTTGACTTTAATCAACCGCGGGCAGGCAGTGAAGCTTCTGAATTATCTTACGCGGCCGCCGCCCACCGCTTTTATGATGATTACCAACAGCAGCGAGATTATCGGAAAAGGGTTCAGGGGGTTGAATTAATCGGCAAAGCACCCGTTTGCTCTAAAGTATTTCTCCAGACATCCGATATATAAGTAAATGACAGGCTATGGAGAGCGCATTTTCAGGGAACGGAGTTCCGAAAATGCGCTCTTTGCTGTTTAAAACGTTATGGAAAGCAGGAGGATACAGATTATGACAATAGCAGGAATAGATAAGGAGAGCAGAGCAGCAGCCGATTATGTAAAAAAGAACCGGAGAGAGGATGCGGGCGCAGCGGCGTTTAAGGATATGCTTCTTTCCACCATGGGAAAGGACCCCAATAAAACGGCGCCCTACAGTCATCTGGCAAAGGACGGTGTGATTGAATACAACGGTGTCACCTTTGTCTGTGATTACGAGCACAATACGCTGAGTCTCGGCGATGTGAGTAATCCGAAAAATGTTATCTATGTGGCGCTGGCAGACGGCGGCACATTGCAGGTAAACAGAGACAATGTCGACGATTTGTCAAAGGCAATCGGTATGTTTTCACCGGAGGACGTAAACAGGATACTGCGAGCCATATCTATAGATGCCCAGTGTCAGAGAAAGCTGGTGGAAATCGACGAGGAGAGAAACAGTATCGGAAAAGCGGAAGAGGAATAAATCTTCCGCTTTTTTGCGGATTACAACAAAAAAAGGTCCGTTTACAACATTTTTCTGCGGGCAGACTATAGAACGCCGATATAAAAGCAGGAATAAAAGTCAGACATGAAATAACGAAAAGCGGTGTGCAGAGGTATAAAAATGAGGATTGCGATATGCGACGATGAAATAAAGATGCGGGAAATACTGGAAGAAAAGGTGAGGCTGCACTGTCCCAATGCGGATATTGTTTTGTTACAATCCGGCGGGGAACTGCTTTCCATGAATCCACCGCCGGACCTTTTGTTTCTGGATATCGGGATGCCCAAAATGAACGGTATGGAGGCGGCGCGGGCGTTTCGGGAAAAAAATAAAAGCACAGTTTTGATATTTGTTACAGCGCTTGCGGAATATGTGTTTCAGGCGTTTGACGTGGGTGCGTTTCATTATCTGGTAAAGCCCTTTACAAGTGAAAAGTTTGCGGAGGTATTCTGCGCGGCGGCAGAGCAGTGTAGGAAAGCTGCCGCTATGCAGGGCGGGGAGGAGCGGCATATCTGGGTGAAGCGAAAGGGCATTCGGACGAAAGTGTTTTTGGATGATATCCAGTATGCGGAGGTCTACAACAGAAAAATCATTCTGCACAAAGCGGACGGCGACGTAGAATATTACGGAAAAATGTCGGAGCTGGAAAAGGCGGCGGGAGAGGATTTTTTTCGTCCGCACAGGGCGTATCTTGTCAATTTCAGGCATGTGGTAAGATATGACGCCGCCACTATCAGTCTGGAGTGCGGTACTGCGCTTATGGCAAAGCCAAAGTTTCCGGAGTTTGTAAAAAGGTATATGAAATATAACCAGAAGGAAGGATAGGCTGCGCTATGAAGGATTTGGGAATATACTGGGAAATTGCGAGCATAACGGCGGGTGCGGTAAAGCTGATTCTGATAGGCTGTGTATTAAACTGGTTTATCAGACCATTCCTGCAGGAGAAAAAGCATGCGCATTTTCCGGGAATGGTGTATTCGGCAGTTATGCTGCTGCTTTATATCTTTCCGTGGTATAACGGCTTTCGGATTGTAAATATCTTTGGCATGGCGTCTTTTTGCGCTGCGATGTATGCGGTGGATAAAAGAAATGTGCGGCAAAAGGTGTTTCTGGCGGTTTCCTGCTATCTGCTGAAGTGGATTACCGGAGGCTTTGAAAATGTTTTGTGGAATATTCTGAGTATGCGTCTTTTGATGCATCCCTATCTGGCAGGCAAACCGGTAATATCCCTCAGCATATTCTGTGTGCTGGAGGCGGTATTCATCTTTACAGAATTCGGTGTGCAGGTTTTTTCCTGCAGCGTCATAAACAGGGCTTATATCTGCAAAAAGGAGGACATGACCAGGCGGGAGCTGACGCTTATGTTGTCGCCGCTTATGGTGATTCTTTCAGGCTGCTTTCTGTTTTCTTATTGGAAACAAATATATGAGCGTGAATTCGGCTGCTATATTGAAGACATGTATCCGGCATATCAGTGGTTTTTGCTCTGCTATCAGGCGTTATCCTTTGCTGCGATGCTGACAATGATTGTTATTTACCAAAACATAAAAGTAGTACAGAGAAAAGAGCGGGAAAATGCAGTTCTCTCAAAAGAGATAGAAACCATGCAAAGGCATATCAGCGAGGTGGAGAATTTGTACCGGGATATTCGCGGATTAAAGCATGATATGGGAAACCATGTGATGATTTTGGAGAATCTTCTTGCAAAAGGGGAGCGAAAAGAAGCCGAAGCATATCTTGGCAGATTGAAGGAACAGGGGAATACGAAAGGCACAGACATCAAAAGCGGCAATCCTGTCACGGATGTGATTCTGGCAGAAAAAAAGAAGGAGGCGGAGGCAAAAGAAATCCTTTTTACCTGTGAGTTTCATTATCCGGAGGAAACGCAGATAAACGCCTTTGATATCAGCGTGATTCTGCACAATGCGCTGGACAATGCCATTGAGGGCGCCGGAAATTGTGCAAAGCCCTATATAAGGCTTTGTTCCCACCGCAGAAAAAATGCCTATATGATAGAGGTCAGCAATAGCTTTACCGGAGAGCTTGTAATAAATGAGGAGAGCGGTCTGCCTGAGACGGTGAAGGAGAGAGGCGGGGAGCATGGTTACGGGCTCGTCAATATAAAGCAGGTTGCGGAGCGGTATTATGGCGGTATCGACATTGCACAGAGGGAAGAAGAATTCAGGCTTACGGTGCTGTTGATGCTGGCGTGATACGTCGGGGTGGTTTTACGTCAAAAAAAGGCTGCTTCACAACAAATCTCTTATTTCAGCATAAAGGAAATCCGAAACATAACATGTATTTCATTTCAAGGAAGAATTTGGTTTGTATGTCCGACGGAACGGACGGAAAGGAGTTACGATGCAGGTAAATGGAATAAGCGGCGGAAACGGACTGATGGCGGCAGGCGCAGCGCCGCAGGGTCAGGATGCGGTGAGCCGCAGCATCAAACAACAGATTGCGGAGCTGCAAAAGCAGATGCAGCAGCTTTCTTCCAACAGCGATATCAGTGCGGAAGAAAAAATGAAAAAGAGACAGGAGCTGCAAAAGGAAATCAGCAGTCTGAACATGGAATTGCGCCAGCACAGAATAGAGCAGCAAAATGCGGAGCGGCAGAAAGCCGCAAAAAAGCAGGACAATGCTTCGGAAGTTGATGAACTGACAGGAGGGAAGAAGGCGTCCAATCAGGAGGGCATTTCACAGGCGGGCATGCAGTCCATTATCTCCGGCGATGCATCTGTAAAGCAGGCGAAGATACAGGGAAGCGTGGCAAAGCAGGCGGAAGGAAGAGCCAATGTCCTGAAAGCGGAAATCAGACAGGACGGTCCCGGCAAAAGCACGGAGGCGAAGGAGAAGCAGCTCGCCAAAGCAGAACAGCCCGTGGCAGCCGCACCCGGCGCACAGGCAGATACGCTTGCAAAAGCAACCCATACGCTGAAAGAAGCAGGCAGAGCAGAGTCAGACGCGG
>CAMWUP010000288.1 GCA_947177465.1 uncultured Lachnospiraceae bacterium | reverse complement strand
ATTATAGACGGCTTTATGATGCAGGGCGGAGATCCGAGAGGCGACGGTACGGGTGGTTCGGAAAACAGCATCAAGGGCGAATTTTCTAATAACGGTGTGGACAATCCGCTTTCTCATACGAGGGGCGCTATATCCATGGCGCGCTCGGCAATACTTGACAGTGCACGCTCCCAGTTTTTTATTGTACATGAGGACAGTACCTTCTTAGATGGGGATTATGCGGCGTTCGGTTATGTGACGGACGGTATGGACATTGTAGACGATATCTGTGAAAATACAACGGGTCAGGATGGCGATGGCATTGTGCCGGTGGAAAACCGTCCTGTGATTGAAAAGATAGAAGTGATTGATTAGGGAAGGGAGCGGGATGGAGAACGACAGAAGATTTGCCTTATTGATAGACGCTGACAATATATCGCCCAAGTATATTGATATTATTCTGACAGAGACGGTCAACTACGGGATTGCCAGTGTCAGAAGGATTTACGGAGACTGGACCAACAATTCCAAACAGTCGTGGAAAGACTGCCTTTTGCGGAATTCCCTGACGCCGGTGCAGCAGTACAGCTATACGACGGGGAAGAATTCCTCTGATTCCGCCATGATAATTGACGCGATGGATATTCTGTACGGCAATCATGTGGACGGTTTTATTATTGCTACCTCCGACAGCGACTTTACCACGCTGGCAAGAAGGCTCAGAGAGGACGGCAAGATGGTAATCGGCATGGGAGAAAGCAAGACGCCCATGGCGTTTATCAAAGCATGCGAGCAGTTTAAGACGCTGGATGTGTTATATGAAAGCTATAAGGGCGAGCATGATTTAGAGGAGACAGGCACAGCGGGAATAAAATCGCAGGACAATGTGAAGGTACGGGAGAGCACGCCTGAGGCAAAGCCGATTACAAGCCTTAAGGTGATTCAGAAAGCGGTGAAAGAAATCATCGAGGAGCAGTCGGAGGAGGGAGGCTGGATGCAGCTTAGCAGGCTTTCTACCTCGCTGCAGAAGCGATATCCCGATTTTGACTGTCGTGTCTATAAATTTTCCAAGTTCAGTAAAATGGTGGAGTCCTTTCCTGAAATCCAGCTTTTGCGCAAGGGCAACGACTGGATGGTAGGGACACAGGACACGTCCGCCAGCTTAGAGACGATACAGCAGGCAGTGTCGGATATTCTTGCAAAGCAGCCTGCGGACCACGAATGGGTAGGTTTGGGTGAGCTGGGGAGCACGCTGAAGAAAAGATATCCGGATTTTGAGTGTAAGGCTTACGGCTTTTCACAGCTTAGCAAGATGCTGAAGACCTTTCCCGGGATTGAATTATCGGGAAAGAGCGAGGTACGGAAAAGAAAATAGAAAAGCCGGTTTTACGGCAAACAAAAACTCCGGAGAGTTCCGGAGTTTTTTGACGCATGTTTCAGTTGAAGGGCATACGCATATTGTAGGCTTCCAGTATGCCTTGTATTTTTTCCGTAGTCGCCAAAGTGTTGGCTAACGATACGTCATGGTTCATAAAATCAATGATGGAGGCGGTAAATTTACTCATATCCGCTTCTACAAAATAAGGTTTTCTGGCAATTTCCGGAGGCAGATAAGTCAGATTGGTGGTGATAACCTTGTCAAAGTAACATTTTTCATACGCCTCGTCAAATGCTTTCAGTCCGTTTGTAAACAGACCGAAGGTGCAGCAGATAAAGACGCGTCTCGCATGCATTTCCTTTAACTGCTTTGCCGTGTCTAACATGCTTTCGCCAGAGGATATCATATCATCAATAATGATGACGTCTTTGTCTTCGATTTTATCACCAAGGAATTCATGTGCCACAATGGGGTTTTTGCCGTCCACCATGATGGAATAGTCACGGCGTTTGTAGAACATGCCGGTATCCACACCCAGAACCGTGGCAAAATAGATGGCACGGTCCAAAGCACCCTCGTCGGGACTGATGACAACGAGATGCTCCTTGTCTACAATCAAGTCTTCCTCGGCGGCTAAAAGCGCGCGGATAAACTGATAGGGCGGCGTGAAATTATCAAAACCGGTTAGCGGCGTTGCATTCTGCACTCTGGGGTCGTGCGCATCAAACGTGATAAGATTGGAAACGCCCATAGCGCTTAACTCTTCCAGTGCGAAAGCACAGTCTAAAGATTCTCTGCCGTTTCGCTTGTGCTGCCTGCCCTCATAGAGAAAGGGCATGATAACATTGATGCGGTGCGCTTTGCCGTTACAGGCAGCAATTACGCGCTTTAAATCTTGATAGTGGTCGTCCGGCGACATGTGATTGGTATAACCGTACACATTGTATGTAATACTATGGTTGCAGACGTCTGTAAGGATAAAAAGATCCTTGCCGCGGATAGATTCGTGAAAGATAGCTTTTCCTTCACCGCTGCCAAAGCGGGGACAATCAAAAGCTGTCAGATAACTGTTTTCAATGTAGCCGTGAAAGGCAGGGTCATTTTTCACCTTATTATTGACGCTTTTACGAAAACTCACAAGATAATCATTGATTCTGTGTGCTAAATTTTCAGCAGAAGGCAGCGCGACAAGCTTTAAGGGCGCAACGGGCATAGTATGTTCCAGTTCGTGTAAATCAGGCATAATTTCCTCCATTTTGTAGGTTGTACTAACAATTAATTTATAACATTATGCTAGTGACACGTCAAGAAAATTCTAGTAGAATAGATATATAAACAGGAAGCGGAGAAAGAAGATGAACGAGAAACGGGGACATGTGATAAAGAGGGTAGAGAGTGGCAGTATAGCAGAGGAGATGGGGTTAGAGCCGGGTGACAGCATACTGGCGGTGGACGGTACCGTGATAGAGGATATTTTTGATTATCAGTTTCTGATTCAGGATACATATATAGAGGTGCTTGTCGGAACAAAGGACGGAGAGGAATGTCTTTTACAAATAGACAAGGAAATGGATGAGGATTTGGGAATTGAGTTTGAAAATGGTCTGATGGATGAATACCGCCATTGCCACAACAAGTGCATTTTCTGCTTTATCGACCAGATGCCGAAGGGGATGCGGGAAACACTCTACTTTAAAGATGATGACTCCAGACTATCCTTTTTGCAGGGGAATTATGTCACGCTTACAAATATGTCGGACCATGACATTGACAGGATTATCCGGTACCGTCTGTCGCCGATTAATATTTCTTTTCAGACCATGAATCCGGAGCTTCGCTGCAAAATGCTGCATAATCGTTTTGCAGGGGAAGCGCTGAAGAAGGTGGACAGGCTATATAAGGCGGAGATTGTCATGAATGGGCAGATTGTGTTGTGCAAAGGGATAAATGACGGCGCGGAGCTTGCCTACAGCATAGAAAAGCTGACCGCTTATCTGCCGCATTTAGAGAGCGTATCCGTGGTGCCGGTAGGCTTATCCAAATATCGGGATGGGCTGTTCCCTTTGGAGCCTTTTGCGCGGGAGGACGCGGAAGCGGTTATCGATTTGATTGAGTCGTGGCAGAAAAAGCTGTATGAGAAATATGGCACACACTTTATACATGCCAGTGACGAATGGTATATTCTAGCCGGACGCGAGCTGCCTGAGGAGGAGCGTTACGACGGCTATCTTCAGCTTGAAAATGGCGTTGGGATGCTCCGGCTGTTATTAAATGAGTTTGAAGACGCGATGAGGGAGCTTTCTGTAAAGAGAAGTCTGCCGGATGAAAAGCTGTCGGGAACGGTGTCCATGGCGACGGGAAAGCTGGCGTATCCCTATATC
>CAMWUP010000287.1 GCA_947177465.1 uncultured Lachnospiraceae bacterium | reverse complement strand
GTCCGATATCTTCAACGCAAGCAATTCTGATACACGGATTCCCGTCGCATACAACAGCTCCAGCATGGCCCTGTCCCGTCACTCCTTGTGTAACTCTCCCGAAGGCTGTGATAACAATCTGTCCACTTCTTCCGCTGTCAGTATCTCAGGCATCTGTTTTTCAATCCTAGGCGCTTTCAAATCTTCTGCAACATCTTCTGTTACCCATTTTTCCCGAAAAAGAAAATGATAGAATGCTTTTATCGATGCAATGTTTCTGGAAATCGTGGTCTGGGCAAAACAATTTTTTTCAAGATGGAGTATGTAAGAATTTAAGTTTGTCAGGGAAACCTCTTCCACCCTGCTCACTCCAAAACCACCCAAAAAATCCTGCAGCTTGCACAAATCACACCGATAAGCCTGCCTCGTACTTACTGACTTCCTTTTCACTTCCTCCAAATAAACCATAAAGGCAGCTATCGCACCTTCCATAAACCCTTATACCCTCCTGCATTATACAACCCCGCTCATTCTACCTGTTAGATTTTCATTATACGCATTTGATTTGTAAAAAGCAATGAAATTCAAAAAATCTTTAGCAAACCGGTTATAATCCCCGGATTGATGTAACCTTCCAGCAGACAGCCGAATATCAGCGCACCCAGCAGAACCGGAAAGCGCAAAGCCTTTTTGCGAAGAAGCTGACTCTTGTCCTTCATTTCATGGAACTCTTTCAGTCTCTCAGGATAATAAATTGCCGTACAAAACTCATAGCTCCATTGCAGCAGAAGCAGCGCCGCCGGAAAATATATCAAAATCTGAGGAAACACACCGGCTAGTATCAACAGGATACCTTTTAATCCATAGCGCAGCACGGCAGCCATCACCAGCATGCCGAAGGATACACCCAGCCACGCTGTCCCCGTCCATGCTGCCGCCAGTCCCAGCCATGTGGTGGAGAGTACCGCGAGTATCAGCGCCGTCCCCACCCGCTTTTGCAAAAGATACAGGAAAAAGGCATGCTTGTCAACACCGGAATATTTCATATCGTACAGAGTATACTCACTCAAAAGACCGGTATTGTACAGCAATGCCTTTTTCCCCACATTCATAAGCACAAGCCCCGCCACAAAGCCTACTGCGGCAATGACTGCAAGTGCCTTTCCCTGCTTTAATTCTGCCTTTCCAAACCAACGCATTTTTTCTCCCATCCGCATCTGTTGCGTACACGCTCTTTCACCGACATGCACCTGATTGTCCGTTACGCTCTATTTTATGATGGGGGAAAAATGATTATGCCGGTACTACAAATACTTATGCGCATATGTCATGATTGCGCAAATCGTTTTGGAATCCTGAATGGTACAGTTGTATATCATATCCATCAGTTCCTCCACGGTATATGCTTCCACATTGATAAATTCGTCCTCATCTAAATGCTGATGGCTTGGTATTAAGTTTTTTGCTACATAAATATCAATCTTCTCATTACAGAAGGCAACGGTTGTGCGGATGGTAATCAGAAATTCCAGTTCATCCGTGCGATAGCCTGTTTCTTCCTCAAGCTCTCTTGCCGCTGCTGTCTGTGTCGGCTCTTCCGCGCCATTCAGGCCTCCTGCCGGAACCTCCAGCGTATACCTGTCCAATGCATTCCTATATTGGCGAACCATCAGGATTTTTCCGTCTTCTCTGACCGGAACCACCGCCGCCGCACCCTTATGCCCGATAAAATCCCACTTTACAATATTGCCGTTGGGCACCTGAACTGTATCCTGATAATAATCGATGATAGCACCCTTCTGTACCAAATCTCTGCTCAGCCTCTTAAATTCCTCTGCCATAAGACCCCTGCCTTTCCCATCTTTTCTCCATTTTCACATGCCTCTGCTATTTGCTCTCCAAAAGCTTTTCCACACTTACCAGTTTGACGCAGAGTGTAAACAGTTCTGCCGCCTGCGCCATTTCACCCGGCGTCGGGAAAGACGGCGCAATGCGGATGTTACTGTCCTCAGGGTCTTTGCCATAAGGATAGGTTGCCCCTGCTCCGGTCATGACAACGCCCGCTTCCTTACATTTCGCCACGATTTGTTTTGCGCAGCCTTCCATGGCGTCAAAAGAAATGAAATAGCCTCCCTTTGGCGGAATCCATGTCGCAATGCCCAGCCCGCCAAGCTCTCTCTCCAAAATACGAAGTACTGCTTCAAACTTAGGGCGGATAATATCCGCCTGTTTTTTCATCTGCGCCTTTAAGCCATTGATATCCTTAAAATATCTCACATGACGAAGCTGGTTAATCTTGTCGTATCCAATGGTTTGAATGGTCATAGATTTTTTTATAAACTCCAGATTTTTGGGTGACGCTGCCACAGCCGCAATGCCGGCGCCCGAAAAGGTCACCTTGGAGGTTGAAACAAACTCATAAACCATATCAGGATTGCCTGTTTTTTCACATTCACCGAAGATTTCCAAGAGTTCGTCCTGAGAATCCTCATAGAGATGGTGGATAGCATAGGCGTTGTCCCAGTAAATTCTAAAATCCTCCGCCGCCGGCGCAAGTGCCGCAAAACGTCTCACAGTCTCATCGGAATAAGTAATGCCCTGCGGATTGGAATACTTTGGTACACACCAGATTCCCTTCACAGTTTCATCATGATTAACATACTGTTCTACCATATCCATATCAGGTCCGTCTGCGGTCATGGGAATGGGAATCATCTCGATTCCGAAATGCTCTGTAATCGCAAAATGCCTGTCATATCCCGGCACCGGACACAAAAACTTCACTTTGTCCAGTTTGCACCACGGGGTGCTTCCACAGACACCGTGCGTCATGGAGCGTGACACCGCATCGTACATAAGGGACAAACTTGCATTGCCACAGACAATCACATTTTCGGCAGGAACGCCTATCATCGCACCCATAAGCGCCTTTGCCTCCGGAATGCCATCCATAAGACCGTAATTACGGCAGTCCACACCGCCTTCCGTCCGCAAATCACTGTCCGCACCCAGCACATCCATAATCGGCATTGTCATGTTAAGCTGTGTTTCTGAAGGCTTCCCTCTGGACATATCCAGCTTCAGCCCCATGCTCTTTGCCTCTTCATATGCCTGATTCAGTTCTTTTCTAAGCGCTTCCAGTTCAGTCCTGCCCATTTCCTGATATGCTTTCATCTTCTTCTTTTCCTTTCCACTCTGGCGTACAGGAAACCGTACCCGCCGCCGTGTTCTTTCTCTTTATCCGATTGGATAATCGTATACAATCATACACGCCTTGTATATTCTACTATATCGTAAAGGGGAACACAAGTAAAAGTTTTATTTTTTTGCAAAAAAAAGCGTAGACGACATCCGCCTACGCTTTTGCTTCCTATTCAATATTCAATTTGCATTACTTAGCGTAATCAATTACGCGGCTTTCACGGATAACATTGACTTTAATTTGTCCGGGATATTCCAATTCAGCTTCAATCTGTTTGGAGATATCTCTCGCCAATACTACCATATCCGCATCCGTAATCTGCTCAGGAACTACCATTACGCGAATTTCCCGACCTGCCTGAATAGCAAAAGATTTGTCAACACCTTTGAAATTGTTTGTGATTTCTTCTAATTGTCTTAATCTGCTAGTGTAGGTTTCCAGTGTTTCCCTTCTAGCCCCCGGCCTTGCAGCGGATATTGTATCAGCAGCTTGTACAATACATGCAATCAGGGATGTAGCCTCCACGTCACCGTGGTGGGATTCAACCGCATTGATTACGGTTGCATTCTCTTTATACTTT
>CAMWUP010000286.1 GCA_947177465.1 uncultured Lachnospiraceae bacterium | reverse complement strand
CTGTGCCTTGGCGCGCTCTCTGCCCACCGCCGCGGGCAAAATCAAAAAGAACATGGCGGCAACCCCCAAGACAAGCCCAATCCCCACATTAAACAACGTGCTTAAGCTTGTGTTTTTAGGTTCCTTGAAATTTCTAGGCTGAATGATAATCTCATTGTCACTCTGATATCTGACTGCATTTTCATTTTTCTTTTTCTGTGCGCCTCTTCCCTGCTCGTCCAAAGACAGCATGGTTTCTACTTCTTTTAAGTAGCGGAGCGTCTGCGTGTCGTTGATGTCTATTTTACAACACTTGTCCAGTTCTCTCTTAGCACGCTCCCATTGCTCGCTGTCGATATAGAGCAGCGCCAGAAGCTGATGCGCCCTGATAAAACGCGGATTTAGGGACAGAACCTTTTTGAGCTGTATGATTGCCAAATCCTTACTTCCCTGATTACAGTACACAAGCGCCTGATTGTATTTCTTGATGGTCTGGTTTATGGTGTCCAGCCTTGTCGCATTGTTCTGTATCATGTCAATGTAGTCGTCCGCAATATTCTTCTGCGGGCGCAGATTTTTCGAGATGACCCATTCACTCAACGCCGCAACCACCTCGCCCATCTCAAAGAAGACAAGCCCTAATAAGTTACGCGCCTCCACATTGTTTTTATTAAATTTTAAACTCTGCCGCAAGCTTGAAACCGCACCGGTCAAATCACGGACGCCGGCCTTTTCCAGTCCCTCGTTGTAATACATGTTGGACACAGCCAGAATTCTCTTATATAAAGCAACGTCGGCGCCACAGGCGGTACAATAATCATATTCAGACAAACGGCAGCCGCATTTATAACAATTCATGCTCCTTACTCCTCATACTCGTATTCTTCTTCCTCACTGGTTTCCTTGAGCATTTTTACCAAAATGTCCGCCATATCTGTCATATCCTGATTATAAATAGCTTCCTCCGCGTCCTCTACCTCCAGACTCGGATGAAACTTTTTTAATTCCTCTTCAAAGTTAATCATAGTAACTCCTTTATCTCACCAACCAGATACAGGGAGCCCGCAATATAAACCGGCTCTTTCTCCTTCTTTTGGGAGAGCAGCGCTTTCAAAGCCTCCCCCGCCGATTCATAGCAGGTCACACTGCAGCCTGTATCACCAAATACATTCTCAAGTATACCCGCTTCCACCGCCCTCATATTCTTAGGGCTGACCACGGAAATATCCGTAAACAGGCCGCTTGCAGCGATTTCCTCTGTCATAAATCTGTAATCCTTATCCTGCATAACACCAAATAAAAGACGTCGCCGCGTACATCCGTCCTGACTGACCGTCTCCAAAAGCGCCCTGATTCCATCACTGTTGTGCGCTCCGTCTACATATACCTCCGGCAGGATTTCTTCCATACGGCCCGCCCAGAAAGCATCGGCAATCCCCTGCCGCATTACTTCCTCCGACAGCTTCCCCTCTCCCAAAATCACCTCGAGAGTCCGAAGCGCAAGCACCGCATTTTCCATCTGATAGAAAGCATTCGTATTCAAACGAAGCTTAATACTATCATAATAAAGGGATTGATAAGAAAAATCAATGCTTTTATGATTAAATTTTAAGAAAATATAATCGTTTTTCGACACGGAAAAAGAAGGAATTTGCAGATTTTCCGCACATTTTGCCAAAACTGACGCCACCTGCGCATCGGTTTTCCAGTAGATAACCGGCGCACCTGCCTGCATGATGCCCGCCTTTTCTGACGCTATCATGGAAAGTGTATCTCCCAGATACGCCGTATGGTCCAGTCCCATATGCGTAATCACGGCAGCTTCCTTTCGGGGAATCGAATTGGTCGCATCCAGCCTGCCGCCAAGTCCTGTCTCCAGAATAATAAAATCCGGCTTCTTTCCGTCAAACCAGAACATTGCCATCAAATACAAAAATTCAAAAAAGGAAGGGTGCAGCCTGGCTTCCTCCTGCGCATTTTGTCCCGCCTCTTCTTTAACGATTTCCCGTATTTTTCCATAGGCGGATACAAAATCCTCCTCCGATATCATCTCGCTGCCGATACAGATTCTTTCGCGCATAGACACGAGGTGGGGCGATGTAAACATACCCACACTGAAACCTGCTGCCATCAGCACAGCACGCAGATAGGCACAAACAGAGCCTTTTCCGTTTGTGCCTGCCACGTGGATAATCCGGCTGCCCTGCCATGTATAAATCCGGCGAAGCAGCCTTCCCGTATCCTCTAACGTATGCTTTTCCCCAAACCTCGGGATATTTAAAATGTAGCTTTCCGCTTCCGTGTATGCACTCATCAATCTGCCTTTCTGGTTTCCTTAAGCTGGCTGATACGAACCCGCACTTCATTCAACATGCCGGTATACTTCTCCAGCTTTTCCTTTTCCTCTTCTACCTTCTGTGCAGGCGCCTTGGAAAGGAAACGTTCGTTTTTCAGCATACCTTCCGCACGAGCCAGCTCGCCTTCCAGACGTTTCTCCTCCTTGGAAAGACGCTCGATTTCCTGTGCAATATCAACAAGCTCCGCGAACGGAATATAAAGGGTTGCGCCCGCTATTACCACGGAAACCGCATCCTCGGAAATGCCTTCTTTATCCTCCTTGATAAACACCTCGGAGGCATAGGCAAGAGAGGCAAAAAACAGCTCGCCTTCTTTAAAGGCATTGCGGATGTTCTCATCACCGCTGACTATATAAACAGAAGCCTTTCTGCCCTGCGCCACATTCATCTGCGCACGCACATTCCGGATGCCGCGCACCGCCTCTTTTATCCTTCCGATATCAGTTTCTTCCTTTGTAAAGCAGCGCTCATCCTGATATACGGGCCATGAAGAAATCATAATGGACTCCTCCTCGGACTGCAAAGTGCAGAAGATTTCTTCCGTGATAAAGGGCATGTAGGGATGAAGCAGCTTCAGCGCATCCAGAAGAACCGTCTTCAAGGTATGAAGCGCCGCGTTCCTGCTTACCGCATCGTCCGAATTGTAAAGACGGGGCTTTACCATCTCGATGTACCAGTCGCAGAATTCGTCCCAGATAAAATCATATACCTTCTGCACTGCAATGCCAAGCTCAAAGCTTTCCATGTTGTCGGTGACTTCCCTTACAAGACTGTTCAGCTTACTCAGTATCCATTTGTCAACCGGCTCCAGCTCCTCCACAGACGGCGTATAAAGCGCCTTGTCCTCCATATTCATCATGATGAAACGGGATGCATTCCACACCTTGTTTGCGAAATTACGGGAAGCCTCCACCCTCTCATAATAAAAACGCATATCATTGCCCGGTGCATTGCCGGTAATTAAGGTGAGACGCAGAGCGTCCGCGCCGTATTTTTCAATAATATCCAGCGGGTCAATGCCGTTCCCCAGCGATTTGGACATCTTTCTTCCCTGGCTGTCCCGCACCAGTCCGTGGAAAAGCACCGTCTTAAAAGGCTTCTCCTTCATCTGCTCATAACCCGAGAATATCATACGGATAACCCAGAAGAAAATAATATCATAGCCCGTCACCAGCACATCCGTGGGATAAAAATAGGCAAGGTCCTTGGTTTTTTCCGGCCAGCCCAAAGTAGAAAAAGGCCAGAGAGCGGAAGAAAACCATGTGTCCAGCGTATCCGGATCCTGTGTAAAATGTGTTCCGCCGCATTTCGGACAGGTCCTTGGCATTTGGGCCGCCACCACGACTTCTTTACAATCGTCACAATAATACGCCGGAATCCGATGCCCCCACCAGAGCTGGCGGCTGATACACCAGTCCCTGATATTATC
>CAMWUP010000285.1 GCA_947177465.1 uncultured Lachnospiraceae bacterium | reverse complement strand
GTGTCCATGGCGACGGGGAAGCTGGCGTATACCTATATACGCAGGATGGGAGACAGCATGGAGAATGTGTTTCCCAATATTCGCATACTGGTCTATGAAATCCGCAACGACTTTTTCGGAGAGCAGATTACGGTGTCGGGGCTGCTTACGGGGCAGGATATTGTTGCACAGCTTGCGGGCAGGGAGCTTGGGAAGAGGCTTTTGCTTCCCCAGAATGTACTGCGCAGCGGCGAGGATGTTTTTTTGGACGATATGCGCCTTTCCGAGCTGGAAGGGACTTTACAAGTAAAGGCAGATATTGTAAAATCAAGGGGTTGTGACTTTGTGGACAGTATTCTTAAGGTATTTGAGGAGGTGCGCTGATGGCAGGCAGAAAATCGAGACCGATTGTGGCAGTGGTAGGAAGACCGAATGTAGGCAAATCCACTTTGTTTAATGCGCTTGCGGGAGAAAAGATTTCCATTGTGAAGGACACGCCGGGCATTACCAGAGACAGGATATATGCTGACGTTTCGTGGCTTGACAAAGCGTTTACCCTGATTGATACCGGCGGCATTGAGCCGGACAGCCGCGATATTATTTTGTCCCAGATGCGCGAGCAGGCGCAGATGGCGATTAACACGGCGGATGTGATTATTTTTATGGTAGATGTGCGGCAGGGTCTGGTGGATGCCGATGCAAAGGTTGCGGACATGCTGCGCCGCTCCCATAAGCCGGTGGTGCTGGTGGTTAATAAGGTGGACAGCTTTGAAAAGTATGGAAACGACGTCTATGAATTTTACAATTTAGGCATCGGTGAACCATATCCCATATCCTCCGCCAACAAGCTGGGACTGGGAGAAATGCTGGATGTGGTAATATCCCATTTTCCGGAAAATACGGCCGGCGAGGAAGAGGACGACCGTATACGGGTTGCCATCGTAGGGAAGCCAAACGTGGGCAAATCGTCTATTATCAATAAGCTTTTGGGGGAAAACAGGCTGATTGTATCAGATATAGCAGGAACCACAAGAGACGCCGTGGATACGGAGGTAACGTATCAGGGCAGAGAGTATATCTTTATCGATACAGCCGGAATCCGGCGAAAAAATAAAGTAAAAGAAGATTTGGAGCACTATATGATTATCCGCACTGTAGGCGCTGTGGAGCGGGCGGATGTGGTGGTGTTGGTCATCGACGCGGCAGAGGGTGTGACGGAACAGGATGCCAAGATTGCGGGTATTGCCCATGACAGGGGGAAAGCCGTCATCATTGCGGTCAATAAATGGGATGCCATCGAAAAAGATGACAAGACCATTTACCGGTTTACGGAGCGGGTGAGGAATATCCTTTCCTTTATGCAGTATGCGGAGATTATTTTTATTTCTGCAAAGACGGGGCAGAGGCTGCCAAAGCTGTATGAAACCATAGACATGGTAAGTGAAAACCACGCCATGCGCGTGCAGACGGGCGTGCTCAATGAGATTATGGCTGAGGCAGTTGCCATGCAGCAGCCGCCTTCCGACAAGGGCAAGCGTCTGCGTCTTTATTATATCACGCAGGCTTCCGTAAAGCCGCCTACCTTTGTCATTTTTGTAAATGACAAGGAGTTGATGCATTTTTCCTACACGCGATACATTGAGAATCAAATCAGACAGACCTTTGGTTTTAGGGGAACCCCCCTTAGGTTTATTATCAGGGAGAGGAAGGACAAGGAGAGATGATACTGGAAAGATTGATTTGTCTGGCAGTTGGTTATGTATTCGGATTGTTTCAGACAGCATACTTTTATGGTAAGGCACACGGCATTGATATCAGGCAGCATGGAAGCGGCAATTCCGGCACGACAAACGCGCTCAGGGTGCTTGGCACCAAGGCGGGGCTGATTGTGTTTGCAGGGGACTGTTTAAAATGTGTGCTTGCCATTGTGCTTACCAAGCTGGTGTTTGGAACGAGCCACACAGAGGTTGTATATCTGCTTGCCATATACACGGCGGCAGGTGTGATTTTGGGACATAATTTCCCTTTCTATATGAGCTTTAAGGGAGGAAAGGGTATCGCCGCGACAGCGGGACTGGTACTTGCGTTCCACCCGTATTTTATTCCCATGGGCGTTATCCTGTTTTTTGGCGCGTTTCTGACGACGCATTATGTATCGCTTGGCTCACTGCTGGTCTATGCAGGGCTGCTTGTTGAAATGATTGTCTGCGGGCAGCTTGGCGTGTTTACAGGCATGACGCAGGGAAGGCTGATAGAATTGTATCTTGTGACGCTTATCCTGACGGTTATGGCTTTCTGGAAGCACAGGGCAAATATTGTGCGGCTTATAAAGGGTGAAGAGAGAAAAACGTATCTGTTCAAAAAGAATAAGCTGGAGGATGGAAGCGGGCAGGAGACGGATACAACGGAAAAATAGCGGACAGGTTTGAAAAACAGGCTGTATGACAGCAGAATCGAGGCATGTATGGCAAAGGTTGGTATCATAGGAGCGGGGAGCTGGGGAACGGCTTTGGCGGTGTTATTACATAAGAACGGGCACGAAGTGACTGTTTGGTCCATATTAAAAGAAGAGATTGCCATGCTGCAGGAGCAGCATGAGCATAAGGATAAGCTGCCGGGCGTGAAGCTGCCTGAGAATATGTTGTTTACCACAGATATAGCGGAAGCGGCGGCAGAAAAGGAGGTGCTGGTGCTGGCAGTACCGTCCTCTTTTACCAGAAGTACTTCTAAAATGCTCAAGGATGTGGTAAAAGAGGGACAGATTATTGTCAATGTGGCAAAGGGAATCGAGGAAAAGACCTTGATGACTCTGTCTGAAATTATTGAGGAAGAAGTACCGCAGGCAGTAGTCACTGTTCTGTCCGGTCCCTCCCACGCCGAGGAGGTTGGGAAAGGGATTCCGACCACGATTGTAGTCGGGGCGAAGAAAAAAGCGACGGCAGAATATCTGCAAAATCTGTTTATGAGCGATGTGTTCCGTGTCTACACCAGTCCTGACATATTAGGCATCGAGCTGGGCGGCTCCCTGAAGAACGTGGTGGCGCTTGCTGCCGGTATTGCGGACGGACTAGGATACGGGGATAACACAAAAGCAGCGCTGATTACCAGAGGTATCACGGAGATAGCCAGACTTGGCACCGCCATGGGCGCCAAGTTTGAGACCTTTTGCGGACTGACCGGTATCGGCGATTTGATTGTAACCTGTGCCTCCATGCACTCGCGAAACCGCAGAGCCGGTATTTTAATCGGACAGGGAAAGACCATGGAGGAGGCAATGGGCGAAGTGAAAATGGTGGTGGAGGGCGTATACTCCGCAAAAGCGGCCATGGGACTTGCCGAAAAATACAATGTCCAGCTCCCTATCATCGAGCAGGTCAACGAGGTGCTCTTTGCAGGAAAGAGCGCGGCTGAGGCCGTGAAGGATTTGATGCTGCGGGATAGAAAGCTGGAGATTTCCGCCGCGCAGTGGGAAGCGTGAGAAGAAGTTCTAAGGTCATTCTTCCTTTCTTTTTAGCGTTCGTCAAAGAGTTCAATGAAACTGATTTCAGCGGTCAGACGGATGTTATCGTTGGAGGCCTGGGCGGCAAGGGCAGCGGCTTTGTCTGAGAACATTGTCCTGATATTGCCGTCAGTTATTTCGTCTTCACTTAGACTATCCAGATAGCTTTGCAGTTTTGCCTGAAAGGACAGAAGCGTGGCATCCTGTTCTGCAATGGTAAATGTTTCGGGGGAAAGAATTTCGTAATCGACTGCAAAATTAATATAGCAGGTAAAACGGTAAAAAATTGTGC
>CAMWUP010000284.1 GCA_947177465.1 uncultured Lachnospiraceae bacterium | reverse complement strand
GAAGGACAGGAAAAGCTTTGTGCCTGCGATTTTATCATTAAAATGGCAAGGGAGCATGAGAATCTCACAGTCGTGGCGATTGGGCCGCTGACCAACGTGGCGCTTGCCATCGCCAAGGAGCCCGCCATCGTAAACAGGATTCGGATTGTGATGATGGGCGGAGAAATCGACAAGGCGCATCCGGAGTGGAATATTGTCTGCGACCCTGAAGCGGCGCGCATCGTGTTTGAGAGCGGCGTGCAGATTCAGATGGTAGGACTGGATGTGACAAACCGCTGCCGCTTTACAAGGGAGGATGTGGACAGGATTAAGCAGACGGGTAATCCCCGCACGGATTTGCTGGGAGAGATGATGGAGCTGTTTATCAAAAACTTCGGTTATCTGCCCATCCTGCATGACCCTCTAGCCATGTCGGTGCTGTTGTGGGACGATTTGCTCGTCTTTGAGGAGAAAAAGATTTTGGTGGAGACGGCAGGACAGTACACAAGAGGACTTACCATAGACTGCGACTGGGGCGAGGGTATGCCGGTACAGGCGGCGACTAACGTAAACGAGGCTCTGTTTAAAGAACGTCTGATAGGGAGACTGATATTGTAATGAAAAAAATGGCATTGATTGGCGGCGGCAGCGTAAGGACATATTACTTCGTGGAATCGCTGATGAAGTTCTATGACAAAATGGAGATTGGAGAGCTCTGCGTCATGGATAATGATGCGGAAAAGCTGAAATACTTTGGCGGTATAGCAAAGTATCTGGCGCAGCGGGAGAAGAGCGGCTTAAACGTTGTACTTACCGATGACCCCGTGGAAGCCGTGCGCAGAGCGGATTATATCGTTACCACCCTGCGCGTCGGACAGGACGAGGCGAGGGCGAAGGACGAGAGGATTGCATTAGAGCTTGGGCTGATTGGACAGGAAACCACGGGTGCGGGAGGCTTTTCCTATGCCACCCGCACGATTCCTGTTATGCTTTCCCTTATGGAGCTTGTCAAAACATATGCGGCCGCCGACGCAGTTATATTTAATTTTACCAATCCTTCCGGTCTGGTGACGCAGGCGCTGTATGACGGCGGTTATGACAATATTATCGGCATCTGCGACAATGCCACGGGCATCAAGATTGACGTAGCGGAGGCGCTCAAGGTGAACGCCAGCGAGCTTGTGGTGAAGGTTTACGGCTTAAATCATCTGTCATGGGCTGACAGGGTGGAGTTTCGCGGCGTGGACATTCTGCCTAAGCTGATGGCGCATGACGGTTTTGTGGAGAGCTTTCATCAGTTCCAGTATTTTGACAGGAAGTTAGTACGCCATCTGAATGAGATTCCAAACGGCTATCTGTACTATTTTTACCACAGGGAGCGTGCGCTTCATAACCTGTTATCAGCAAAGGAATCAAGAGGCGAGTTTATATGCAGGAACAATAAAGAGATGATGGAGGAGCTGCGCAGACACGATATCGAGAAGGAACCGGAGGTCTGCCTGTCTGTTTACCGCGACTTTATGCAGCGCAGGGAAGGCAGCTATATGCAGCTTGAACTGGGCGGCAGACAGGAGGCGCCTGCGCCCTTTGATGTGGCAAGTCTGGGAATTCCCGCGCTGTCAGGCAAAGAGCCGGTGACGGAAATTTACGAGGGCTATGCCGGCGTGGTATTTAACTACATCGACAGCGTAAAATATGACAGAGGCATCGATTTGGCGGTCAGCGTACCTGGTCGAGGCGCTATCCCGGGCATGGAGGACGACGACGTTGTGGAAGTGACCTGTACCGTGGACAGGCGGGGCGCGGTTCCCATGCAGTTTTCCAAAGAGGAAATCGCACCCTCCAATCTGCTTCTGATGAAAACCATCAAGCGCTATGAAAAACTGACGGTGGAGGCGGTCAGGCGAAAATCCAAGGAAGCAGCCGTGGAAGCGCTCACCATACATCCGCTGGTGGGAGATTATGAACTGGCGGTAAAACTGGTGGAGGCATATTGCGGGCATAACAGGCAGTGGATTGGAGAGTGGAAGTAAAAAGTGACTGCGAAACCTCGATGATTTGGCAAGAGTCATTGTACAGATTGTATACTTCAACGCAGACGCGCTTTCGCTCCAAGCTTACCGCAGCGGTACTAAGCTCGAAAAAACCTCGCTAAGTACCGGCGGTAAGCAAGGGTCTGCTTATGAAGTATACAATCTGTACAATTCGATTTGCAAAAATCGAAGGTTCGCAATTACCTAATGAAAGGCAGCAGGGGGTGCAAGGTTTTTTGAGATTGGTACTGCTGCGTTTTTGCGGAGCGAAAGCGTGTTTGTGAAACTCTTATTTTTCAGTACCGAATTGTGCATGTTATATATTCCATAAGCAGACCCTTGTTTACCGTCGGCACTTAGCTGCCGTATTTTGGCAGCTTATGTACCGCTACGGTAAACTTGGAGCGAAAGCGAGTCTGCGTTGGAATATATAACATGCACAATGACAACGACATCGTAACTACGTTTCGCAATCACCTAATAAATCAGGAAGGAGAGGAGGACGCCATGAAGAGGGTGCTGTGTATTGCAGAATCCTGCTGCGACATTATTTTCGGCGGGCTGCCCCGTATTCCGAAACAGGGAGAAGAAATTTACTGCGGACATTTTGAAGTGAAGGCGGGCGGCGGCGCCAATACCCCCATGGTTCTGGGGCGTATCGGTGTTCCCGTCCGCTTTCTTACCAGTACCGGAGAAGATTTTTTCGGCGGGATGGTGCGGAAGGCGCTGCAGGAAAGTCGTGTGGAGCTGGCAGATACAGGAATCAGGGCAGGGAGCGCAACGCCTGTTTCGGCGGTGCTGAGCACAAAGGAGGACAGAAGCTTTGTTTCCTACGGCGGTGACGGCGGCGATTTTGTAACGGAGAAAAGGCTTGAGGAGGAAATCCGGCAGGCAGATATCGTCCATACCTATTTAGGCTACTGCCTGCATTATCCCATAAGCCGTCTCTGCGCCGCATACGGGAAAAAGCTTAGTCTGGACACGTCATGCGTGGATGCGGATTCCATGGAGGAAGTGAAGGAGATACTGCGTACCTGTCATTTTTTAAAAGTAAATGAGGAAGAGGCGATGAAGCTGACGAAGGAGAGCGAACCGTGGAGAGCAGCGGAGGCACTGGCAGCCATGGGCATTGAACATGTAATCGTTACCATGGGCGCAAAGGGCAGCATTGCGCTCTGTGGAGGAAAGCGGTATGAGCAGCCTGCAATCAGTATGGGCGTCTGCGTGGATGCCTGCGGCGCCGGTGACAGCTTTGCAGCAGGTATTCTGACAGGTGCGGCGGCGGGGCTGTCTATGGCGGACATGCTGAAGCTGGGAGCAGTACTGTCCGGCATGTGTGTAACATGGTATGGCGGCGTGTCTGACGAACTGGATGCGGACACGACGAGGAAACGTTTCCGCGAAAATTAGAAAAATTGACAAACAGTATTGCAAATGATGAAAGGATATGATAATATTTACCTATGAGTAAACGATAACGCAAAACAAGAGAAGGAGGTATTTACATGAAAAAGTTATCAATGTTATTGGCAGTGGCACTGGCAGCAAGTGCTCTGGCCGGATGCGGCAATAAGCCCGCCGACCCCGCTGACACAAGCACGACGCCGGAACCCACTCAGGAGTCCACACCGGAACCCACTCAGGAGCCGGAGGATAATGCGGGCGGACTGGAAGCGGGAACGACCTTTGATTCTGTGGCAGATTTTAACACACAAGAAGGACAAAGCGGCGTATGGCAGTATTACTTCTCAGGCGACAACGGAGAAACCTT
>CAMWUP010000283.1 GCA_947177465.1 uncultured Lachnospiraceae bacterium | reverse complement strand
CAAATACAGAAATGACATAGGTAAACAACGCCATGACAATGACGCCTGCAAAAAGACCTGCTTTCTTGTTAATCTGCATATCCCCTGCCGCTGCAAGAATTCTCGGATTATCCGCCTTTTTTACAAAGGAAGTGAGATAATTCATTGGAAATGCCTTGATTAACTGTTTCACTTCATTGTCCGTCATACCGGAATAAGCCAGGCGATATGCATAGCAGTAGTTCTCTGTATGAAAAGATATCGTTTCCAGAAGCTCTTCATACTGCTTTTCTGAGACAAATCCTGTACCGAACAGGCTGCTTTCCACCGCCATATCGGAAAACGTCTGTACAGGCATATCATAATCCGGTGTACTTCCTATGCCGACAATTTCAAATGGTAAGCCGGATATGACAATGCTGTCGCCTATCCTTAATCCATGCTCCGCACAGTAGCGTTTTTCTAAAACAATTTCTCCGCTGTTTTCTGCAAAACGCCCTTCATCCAATTCCATCAGATTAATATTTTCTCTGGTTTTCATCAGGCGGACAATGGATTTATCCGCCGCTTCCAAATCCATACTGAACATTTTTTCCAGAACAATTCCGGTATCAGTCAATTCTTTTTCCTGCGCCTCGGTTAAGGGAAAAAATACGGCAAATTCACCGTCTTCTATATGGTTTTCTTCTGCTTTGTCCGTGCTTCTGGTAATAATGGTATCTGCAGCGCCCACAATAGACACCACGACATACATGCCCATGACAATGAGCAAAACCAGCGCCAGATAGCGCGGGAGGTTGCGCTTTAAATCTCTGGGCAGTCTTTTTCTCAATACTCGGTTCATCTTACAAATCCTCCAATTCTGCGGCGGGTATTCTTGTATCGTTTTCGTATTCCTGCTTAATTTGTCCATCCTTTACAATCAACACCTTGTGCACCATATTTTTAATCGCATTATTGTGTGTGACAATCAGCATGGTAGTGCCGTATTTTTGATTGATTTCCTCCAGCAGAATCAGGATATCCCTTGATGTTTTAGAGTCCAGCGCTCCGGTAGGTTCATCGCAGAGAAGAAGCTTCGGATTTTTAATCAATGCCCTTGCAATGGCACAACGCTGCTGCTGGCCGCCTGACAACTGGGATGGAAATTTATTCTGATGCGCCGTCAGCCCTAGAGTTTCCAGCAATTCATCCATACGCAGGGGCTGTTTTGAGAGATACTCGCATACCTGAATGTTTTCCCGCACGGTCAGATTGGGTACCAGATTATAAAACTGAAAGATAAAGCCCAGATTATCACGCCTGTAATCTGCAAGCTGTGTCGGTTTTAAGCCGGATATTTCCTGTCCGTCAACCTTCACAGAGCCGGAGTCCATATGCTCAAGTCCCCCGATGCAGTTTAGCAGCGTGGATTTTCCGGAGCCGCTGGTACCCTGTATGACACACATCTGCCCCTGTTTCACTCCTGTGGAAATGCCCTTCAGCACTTGTATGTAGCTGTCATCCCTTCCATAACTTTTCTTTACGTCCTTTACTTCAAGATACATATTTGATTTCATCAATCTTAAATCCTCCTGTTATTAAACATAACGCTGTTATGCAATTGTTATGTGAAATGCTGCGCACCTGCACAGCATATACAAATCCTATTAAATGATTTCCACAAATCCTTTTACAATAAAATTCATAATGACTTTCATCTGCTGTACTGCCGCCTGTTCATCCCGCTCGTGGGTCAACAGGTGGACGAATGCATCGATTGTCATATGCGCCACCCAATGGATAATGTAGGAATCGATGGAGCGCCCTGCTTTTTGCTTTGCATACAGCCTTGCGGAGGCGGCAAATTGCTTTTCTGTCATATCCACAATCTGGTTGAGACTGTCTGCAAACGCAGTTCCCTGAGATTTGGTCAGCAGCAGAATAAATGCGTCATAGTTTTGAAACAAATGGTGAATGAGTATTTCTGCAATTTCATCATGGTCTCCTTCCTGCTTCTCATAGACAGTCGGAAGTGAAAGAATCTGTTCGTCCTCCGCAAAATGCGCCTGCAGCATGTTCACAAGCGTTGTCAGAGGTGGTTCTACAATTGAACGGAACAAATCCTCCTTGTCATCAAAAAAGAAATACAACGCTCCTGTCGTCACGCCCGCATTGGCACAAATTTTACGGAGAGAGGCTTTTACATAACCCTTTTCCATAAATTCCGCTTTGGCGCTGGCAATCAAATTTTCCTTTGTTTCCCTTTCTTCCTTCATGATAACCTCCATGCCGCCTTTAACATAACAATGTTATTCTACGATTTTTTTGAGAATCTGTCAATAGGTTGTAAAAATACAGTTGCATTTTCTGAAAGAAGGTGCTATTCTGTAGTAAAGATATTTAATAAACTTAAAAAAGTGTCACGGATAAAGATATAGAAAAATATAACAGAAAGGAAGGCATTTGCTATGAAACTGGTAGTTATCGGAGGAGGAAGCAGTTATACGCCGGAACTGATAGAGGGCGTGATAAAGCATCACGAGACCCTTCCCATCACAGAAGTGGCTTTGGTGGATATCGAGGCTGGAAGCGAAAAACTGCAGATTAATACGGCATTTTCAAAGCGCATGATAGAAAAGGCAGGACTTTCCATTGCGGTGAGTGGTATGCTTGACAGGAGAGCGGCGCTTGCCGGTGCAGATTTTATTATTACGCAGATAAGGGTAGGCGGCTTGGATGCCCGCGCGCGGGATGAGCGGATTCCTTTAAAATACGGCATGATTGGGCAGGAGACGACGGGCATAGGAGGCTGCTTCAAGGCGCTCAGGACGATTCCGGTTATGCTGGATATCTGCAGCGACATCGAGGAGCTCTGCCCCGAAGCGTGGCTTATCAATTTTACCAATCCGTCGGGCATTGTGACGGAAGCGGTTTTGAAGCATACCCACGTAAAATGCATCGGACTTTGCAACTGCTCCATCAATATGCGCTATGATGCGGCGCAGCGTCTCTCGGTTCCGGCGGAGAGTCTTGACTGCCGCTTTATCGGCCTGAACCATTTGAGCGTCATGAACCACGCTTATCTTGAGGGCAAAGAACGCATACAGGATGTGCTGAATGTTTTCAACAGCGAGAGCGTTGTAAAAAATATTGAAAAAGATGAAGAGATGGACAGGGTTGCCAAAGAGCTTGGCTGCATGCTTTCTCCCTACCTGCAGTATTTCTACATGGAAAGACAGATGCTGGAGGAGGAGACGGCGCAGGCAATTGGTCTGGAGGGCACAAGGGCGGACCAGGTCAAGGCAGTTGAGAAGGAGCTGTTTATACAGTACGGCAATCCGGAGCTGAAGGAGAAGCCGGAGGCGCTTGCCAGACGGGGCGGCGCGCGGTACTCCGAGGCGGCAATCAACCTGATTGACAGTATTTACAATGATTCGCAGGATGTACAGGTGGTTGATGTGATGAACCATGGTCTGATACCGCAGCTTCCGGATGACTGTGTTATCGAGACAAACTGTGTCATCGGGAAAGACGGGGCGAAGCCGCTGCCGGATACGGATGTACCCTTGTCTGTCATCGGTCTTATCTGTCAGGTCAAGGCGTATGAAATCCTGACGATTGAAGCAGCAGTTTCGGGAGACAGGGGCGTCGCCCTGCGCGCTTTCTTAAATCATCCGCTGGTGCGGGATGTGCGGGACGCAAGGGCAGCTCTTTCAGAGATGCTTGAGGCAAATAAAGAATATCTTCCGCAGTTTTTCGGGCAGGAAGCATAAATTTGAAATATAGGCATTTGCGAAACTCGTTATATGGCAAGTGTCATTGTGCATGTTGTATA
>CAMWUP010000282.1 GCA_947177465.1 uncultured Lachnospiraceae bacterium | reverse complement strand
ATACTTTACCTTTTCGGGGGCACATGCTAAAATAAACTGAAACAGAAGAGATATCGCACAGGAGGAGTCGTCAGTTGTCAGGATTCAAAATGCTAAATAAAAGAATAGCGATGCTGTTAGCAGTTCTGCTGTTTTCGACGGCTCTTTTTGGCTGCAATCCGGACGGCAGCGGGGAAGATGTGCAGAAGGAAATACAGAAAACGGAACCTTCGAGCATGGAGACCGCGCCTGTGCTTGATTACGAGGTGCCGGTGGTTCTGCCCGGCATTCTGGTAAACAGGATAGGCTATGAGGCGGTATCATACAAGACGGCAGTGGTGCGGGGCAGCAGTCTGCCGACTTATTTCCGTATTGTCAATGCCGGTACGGGAGAAGTGGTGTACACCGGCAGCTTAGAGCAGCACGGGTACGATAATCAGACGAAAGAATATAATAGTTATGGGGATTTTTCAGCGCTGACAGAGGAAGGCGTCTACTATATGGAGTGTGATATACTGGGGCGCTCCTATCCTTTTGAAATCAGAAGGACGATGTACGCGGATTTGATGGAGGAAGCGATAGCGCTCTTAAACAATAAAAGAGAAGGACTGACCGGAGCCGATGTTCTGGATGTATGCCAGTGTGTTTCTGCCCTGCTTTTATCCTACGAGTTGTTTACACACGTGTATGAAGGGCAGACGTCGGAGGGAAAAGAACCGCCTTTGATTGTGCTTATCCGCTCCTATGCGGAATGGCTGATTGCGGTACAGGATGTGGAGACAGGGGCTGTAATGGACGGGGAGGAGCTGCTCTGGGAGGAGACGGCATGGCTTTCGGCCGTACTTGCAAAATTCAGTTACACCTACCAGAAATATGACAGCGTCTATGCCACGGTATGTTTGCAGGCTTCTGATAAAGCGTGGAAATATTTAACCGAAAAGGAACAGCAGGAGACGGAAGACAATAGTTGCAAAGAAGCTGGATTTTATGCGGCTGCAGAGCTGTACCGTGCCACCGGCCGCAATGGATATCATTCAGTGGTGATAAGTCTGGGTAAAGATATAATACCCGATGCGGACAGTGTGGCGCTGGTCTTTGGCACGCTGACTTATGCTTCTACCAAGAGAAATGTGAATATGGACTTATGCGCAGGGCTGATGAAAGAGCTTTTAGACGAGGCGGAGCGTATTGCAGAGTGTGCGCAGGAGGATGTTTTTGCCACCGGCAGCAGTCTTGAGGAGGAGAGCTTAGAGGAAATTCTTTGGGATATGGTGGTGGTGTCCACGGTGGATTATATTATTACAAACCACGAGTATGCCACGCTGATTGAAAATCATCTGCATTATCTGGCGGGGACAAATGAGACTGCCGTCTGCTATCTCTGCCCTGATGGGGAGAGCGGCACTGCAGATATCGGAAAGAGCTGCATGAGCACGGCGGAGTATATCATGATGTTAAGTGAAATTTTGAGCCATGAGCAGGAGGAATAATGGATGGATATAGTAGTGCTTGCGGGCGGAATCAGTACGGAGAGAGATGTTTCTCTGGTATCCGGCAAAATGATTTACCGCGCCTTAAAAAAGAATGGGCACAATGCAATCTTACTGGATGTATTTCTGGGATATGAAGGTACGGATATCGATTCGGTTTTTTCTCTGGATAAAGATTGGGAGGCACAGGTGGCAGGTATAAAGGAAACCAATCCCGATATCGGACAGATAAAAGCCATGCGACAGGATTGGGAAACGTGTTTTTTTGGTCCTAATGTAATTACAATATGTCAGAGGGCGGACGTTGTGTTTATCGCATTGCACGGCGAGAACGGTGAGAACGGCAAGGTGCAGGCGTACTTTGATTTGATGGGAATCACCTATACGGGAACCGACTATGTAAGCTCGGCGCTCAGCATGAATAAGGGGCTGGCAAAGGATATTTTTTATAAACACGGGATTCCAACACCGAAGGGAATCCGGCTGAAAAAGGGCGAGACCGAAGCGGAAAAACTGCCGTTTCCCTGTATCGTAAAGGCTTGCAGCGGCGGCTCCAGCGTGGGCGTCACCATTGCAAAAAATGAAAGGGAATACGAAGCTGCCAAGGCGGAAGGTTATAAATATGACGATGAGGTTATCATAGAACAGTATATTGACGGCAGGGAGTTTTCCGTCGGGGTACTGGACGGGGCGGCACTGCCGGTTATTGAGATAGAACCGCTCACAGGCTTTTATGATTATAAAAACAAGTATCAGGCGGGCAGCAGCATAGAAACCTGTCCGGCGAACATTCCGAAGGAGAAGGCGGATGAGTTACAGCGCTGTGCGGAAGCGGCGTTTTGCGCATTGCGGCTGAAGAAATATGCCCGTATGGATTTTATGATGAGTGAAAGTGGAGAAATCTATTGTTTGGAAGCCAACACCATGCCGGGTATGACGCCGACTTCCCTGCTGCCGCAGGAGGCGGCTGCGGCCGGAATGAGTTATGAGGAGCTTTGCGAGAGGCTGATTGCGATATCACTGGATAGGTGATTGCGAGTGACGGAAATGTTTAATAGAGACAAAAACGGGCTCCGAAGCAGTTTGCAAAGTGTTTCGCAATCACCGAAATAATATGAAGATAGGCATTTGCGAAACTCGTTATATGGCAAGTGTCATTGTGCATGTTGTATAATCCAACACAGACGCGCTTTCGCTCCAAGTTTACCGTAGCGGTACATAAGCTGCCAAAATACGGCAGCTAAGTGCCGACGGTAAACAAGGGTCTGCTTATGGAATATACAACATGCACAATTCGTGACTGGCAAATAAGTGTTTCGCAAACGCCTAATAATATGAAGATAAGGAGAGGGAATATGGGAACGACTATGCGGAATATGACGCTTGAGAATATGGCGGCGGCTTGCGGCGGCAGGCTGTTATGCGGTGCAGCTGCGGATGAGGGAAGCACGGAGAAGGAAATTACCTGTGCAGAGATTGACTCCCGCAGAATCGCAGAGGGCGGTCTTTTCTTTGCGTCGCGGGGCGAGAAGGTAGACGGGCATAAGTTTATCGGGCAGGTATTTGAAAAGGGTGCGCTCTGTGTGGTGACGGAAAAAACGCCTGAGCAGGTGGAGGAAGAGCACGGCGTTGCAGCAGACGCATGGGGTTTTTATATTCTGGTAGAAGATACCTTTGCGGCATTGCGGGGAATCGCCGCCTTTTACAGAAGACAGCTATCCATCCCTGTGGTGGGCATCACCGGAAGCGTGGGTAAAACAAGTACGAAGGAATTTATTGCCGGCGTGCTTTCTGCCAAGTATCGTGTGCTGAAGACGGAGGGCAATTTCAACAATGGCATTGGTCTGCCCCTGACGCTTCTGCGCATTCGCAGAGAGCATGAGGCGGCTGTTGTGGAGATGGGCATCAGTGATTTCGGAGAAATGAGCAGACTCAGCGAAATGGCGATGCCGGATATCTGTGTCATTACCAATATCGGGCAGTGTCATTTGGAGACGCTGCATGACAGGGCGGGCATTTTAAAAGCAAAGACGGAAATATTTCACTATATGCAAAAGGACGGCGAGGTCTGCTTAAACGGCGACGACGATTTGCTGTCCATGATTCGGACGGTCAACAATAAGGCGGTGCACCATATCGGCATTTCGGAAACGGAAGGCTTTGAAGTGTATGCGACCGATATTGAAAATCTGGGTTTGGAGGGAAGCCGTGCCATGATGCATATCGGCGGCAGCCTGTTAGCAGAAAGCTATAAAACAGAGGAAGTTTATCCGGTGGAGATTCCTCTTCCGGGGCAGCATATGGTGATTAACGCTATGGCGGCTGCTATGGTC
>CAMWUP010000281.1 GCA_947177465.1 uncultured Lachnospiraceae bacterium | reverse complement strand
CCTTCGTATCCCCCGGAATCGCTATCATATCCAGTCCCACTGAACAGACACAGGTCATCGCTTCCAGCTTTTCAAGGGTAAGCGCCCCCTGCGTGACCGCCTCAATCATGCCGCGGTCCTCGCTGACCGGAATAAACGCACCTGATAAGCCGCCCACATAGGAGGACGCCATTACGCCGCCCTTCTTCACCTGATCATTTAACAGGGCAAGCGCCGCCGTGGTTCCCGGCGCTCCCGCATATTCCAGTCCCATCTCGCACAAAATATCTGCCACACTGTCCCCGACGGCAGGCGTGGGCGCCAGAGACAAATCCACAATACCAAAGGGCACATCCAAAAGTCTGGACGCCTCCTTCGCCACAAGCTGCCCAACTCTTGTCACCTTAAACGCCGTCTTCTTAATCGTCTCGCAGAGCGCCTCAAAGCTTTCGCCGCGTACCTTCTCCAGCGCCGTCTTTACCACTCCCGGACCGCTGACGCCGACATTGATAATCTTATCCGCTTCCGTGATGCCGTGGAACGCGCCTGCCATAAAAGGATTGTCATCCGGCGCGTTGCAGAATACCACCAGCTTGGCGCAGCCCAAAGAATCATCCGCTTTTGTGTACTCCGCCGTCTGCTTCACAATCTCACCCATAAGCCGTACTGCATCCATGTTGATACCGGTGCGGGTAGAACCTAAATTGACAGAGCTGCACACCCTCTCCGTCCTGGAAAGCGCAAGCGGAATAGAACGAATCAAAAGCTCGTCTGCTTTTGTCATGCCTTTGCTTACCAACGCAGAATATCCGCCGATAAAATTGACGCCAACCTTATGCGCCACCTCGTCAAGCGTTTCTGCCAGTTCCGCGAAATCCTCGGACGTCCTGCAGGCCGCACCGCCTACCAGCGCAATCGGCGTTACCGCAATCCGCTTATTCACGATGGGGATGCCGTACTCTCTGGAAATCGCTTCTCCGACCTGAACCAAATCCTTTGCTGCCTCATATATCTTATTGTAGATATTTTCTTTTACTCTTGAAAGCTCTGAATCTATACAGTCTAACAGACTGATGCCCAGCGTAATGGTGCGGACGTCAAGATTCTCTTTCTCAATCATATTGTTGGTTTCCACCACTTCATATATGTTAATCATGCCATTTCCCCCGCTGTATTAGATTCTGTGCATCTTATCAAATATCTCTTCCTTCTGACATTTGATAATGACGCCTATCTCTTCGCCCAGCTTTTCCAGCTCTTTTGCCATATCTCCATGCTCTTTTGTCCCATTCGACGTGTCCACCACCATCATCATATTAAAATAACCCTGCACAATAGTCTGCGCAATGTCCAATATATTGATACGGTTGTCCGCAAGATATGTGCATACCCTCGCAATAATGCCCACCGTATCTTTTCCCACAACGGTAATAATCGTCTTTTTCATGTTTCCTTTATCCTTTTTCCTTTCCTGAAACTATAGGCCGCTACACTATATTATTTTCATAATTGCCGCTAAACATTATTTTATCGCTGTCATTGTATCACGCGTCATGCAAAATGGCAAGACTGCCAAAATCGGCGCCCTTTCTTTTATACCTCGATAACAGGAGACGGCTCGCTGCGGAGCGCAACGGAAATTGGAAAGTCTTCTGCCGTATAGGGGCAGTCGCCCAGTGTAATTTCCATTCTGACCGACTCATACGCAAGCTCCGGCATGTTATTTTCCTTGCTCAGATGCCCCAATATTACTGCCTTTAAGTTGTCATGCAGAATACGGCATAGAAGTCTGCCGGAATTCTCATTGGACAGATGTCCTCTGTTACCCAGAATCCGCTGCTTCAAATAATAGGGGTAAGGTCCCACCTGAAGCATGTTGACATCATGGTTCGCCTCTAAAAGCAGGGCATCCATACCTTTTAAACATTCCACGGTATAGTCGTTGTATACGCCCAAATCGGTGCACACTGCAACCCTTTTCCCGCCGTAACCTATCCGGTAAGCAACAGGCTCAGCGGCATCATGGGAAATCCGCATGGGCGATACTGCCAAATCCTTGATTACAAGCTTGCTGTCCGCCTCTATTTCATGAAAAAGCGACGGCTCCGGTGCGTTTTTGCCGCCGTTTTTTAAAATTGCCTGAATGGTTCCCTTCGTTGCAAAAATAGGAATCTCATATTTTCTGCTAAGCACGCCGAGTCCTGCAATATGGTCGGAGTGTTCATGCGTCACCAGTATTCCGTCGATATCATAGCCTGTAAGTCCCAGTCCATTTAACCCTGCTTCTGTTTTTTTTCCGCTGACTCCGACATCCACCAGAAGATGCGTGGCTTCAGACCCCACATAAATGCAGTTACCGCTGCTGCCGCTGGCTATACTGCAAAGTCTCATTATTACTCCTATCTGCGCGCAGCAGCGCGCATACAAATCAATCTTATCGCTTCCGAACCAAACCCATCTATTCCAAAATGTTTATGGCTCCCAGTATATTTCAAAAACGTCTCCATCCTTGATTTCTCTTAAATATTCCGCCTTTTTCCCGTTTAAACCGGTGTACACGCTGCTCCCATGCGGCTTTGACAAATCAAAATCTATGTAGTCAAACACGTCCACATATACGTAGGAAGACTTGCCGCTCATCCTGACGGGACTCCCATTAACAAGCACTACGATATCGTGAGGCGCAGGCTTTTTGGCATCTTGCTCTGCTTTCTCTATCGTCCCGCTCCCTGCTTCTTCTAACACCTCTTTGCCTTCTTCTGTCATTTCATAGTCTTCCGCGTCAGTCCCCTCCTCCGAATACGCTTCCTGTTCCGGATTCTCCGCCATCTGCTGCGTGTAAAACACCAACGCCTTCTCTCCCCAGTCCACACTGAAATTCTCATAGACCGGCGTATTTCTGTCCGCCGCCACATGATTGACAGCAAAGGGCGTATCCTCCGGCAGCAGAATATCCATAAATTCCAAAATCTGTGCGACTGTATAAAAACTCCGCATTTCAATGGCATCACCGCTCTGTATTTCATAGTAGCCTGACTGCAGGCTGCCATTGACCTGCGCAAACTTAGGCAATACTACCTTTTTCTCGTTGACTATCACCGTAATAGACTGGTGAAACTCAGGCAGACTGCGGATTTCCAGTTTAGCCGGCTCGCCCGCCGTGGAAGGTACAACACTTATCAAGTCATTCGCCTTAATCGCGGTATGGATATCCGCCGTCTCGCCGTTCACCGTAATTACCGCCGCTTCGCCGAGCGCCCCTCTCTTGATTTTTGCCTTTCCTTCCATTGTATAGTTTAACGCCGTCCCCCGCTTGGGAAACAAATCCTCATTGGGAAATTCTGCCTGCATAGCGGCGTCCACAACGGAAAGCTTTCCGTTGTCATATATCTTAATTCTCTCTTCGTTAAACGTCACAAACGCAAAATTGTTATTCTGCTCGTAAAAGCTTAAACAGATGCCGACAGGTGTTACCAGCATGGAATCCTTTTCCACATAGTCGGGAAAATCCACAAAACCCATGACTTCGCCGCCTCTGATGGCAACTCTCTCCTTCACAATGTCCAGCTTATGGGACAGGCTCTCCGTATACCCGGGAATCTTTCCGCCGCCGCCTACCACAAAGACCGCGCTGACGGATTTGTCCCCGTTCAGCTCCTTGATGCAGTCCGCCACCGGACGGGTCATATTTTCAATAACCGGCGCAAGCAGTGCAGATAATGCTTCCGCGCTTATGGTTTGTTCCAGTCCCATAATATCCGTATAGACAATGCCGCCTTTTTCGGACTGTCCGCCTGCTGCCGTCTCCGCCAACGCGTCTCCCAGGCTTCTTTTTATCCG
>CAMWUP010000280.1 GCA_947177465.1 uncultured Lachnospiraceae bacterium | reverse complement strand
CGTAACGGCTTTGAGACAGTGGGCGCCGACGGCAAACGCAGTCCCGAACCTGCATGGGGTAAAATATGCGGTATTGCGGCAGTCATTATTGTCCTGCTGGTACTCGCCTTTAATTCTACCTACCAGATTGGAGAGCAGGAGCAGGCAGTACTGATTACTTTTGGTCAGGCTTCCCCTGTGACGGAACCAGGACTGCACTTCAAAATCCCCTTTATTCAGGAAGTCAGAAAAGTTAACACAACGATTCAGGGCTTTTCCATCGGCTATGACCCATCTTCCAATATTTCCAACGAGGACGAATCCCTGATGATTACCTCCGATTACAATTTTGTCAATGTTGATTTCTTTGTGGAATATCGTTTTTCCGACCCTGTCAAGGCTGTATTTGCTTCCAGCGAGCCGGTCAATATCCTGAAAAATATCAGCATGAGCTGTATCCGCACCGTAATCGGAAGCTACCCTGTAGACGATGTGCTGACCACCGGCAAAAACGAGATACAGGCAGCCATCAAGGAAATGATTTTGCAACGATTGGAAGAACAGGATTTGGGCATCCAGCTTGTCAACATTACCATTCAGGATTCTGAGCCGCCCACCACAGAGGTTATGGAAGCCTTTAAAGCCGTTGAAACAGCAAAGCAGGGCAAAGAAACGGCATTAAACAATGCCAACAAATACCGTAATGAACAGCTTCCTTCTGCAGAGGCAAGAGCAGACGCCATTATACAGAGCGCCGAAGCAGAAAAAACCGCACGTATCAACGAAGCGACCGCGCAGGTGGCGCGCTTCAACGCTATGTACGAGGAATATATCAAGAATCCGGAGGTTACCCGCCAGCGTATGTTTTTCGAGGCCATGGAAGAAATTCTTCCTGAGTTGAAGGTAATCATTGAGAGTCCTAACGGCAATGTGCAGACCTTTTATCCTCTTGAATCCTTCGTGGATTTTAACAGCTCCGGCAGTGTTTCCGGGAACGACGGCAACTAAAAACTGTTCATTTTTGCTATAGAAAGGAATTTTATGAAAACATTTAAGAGAGTTGCATTGATTGTCATTATTTTTCTTTTACTTATCATCGGCTCCTCCTGTCTGGTTATTACGCAGGAAGATGAATACAGCCTGATTCGCCAGTTCGGTAAGGTAGACCATGTTGTGACGGAAGCCGGTATAAGCTTTAAGCTGCCGTTCGTGCAGACCGTAGATAAGCTGCCCAAGCAGACGCTTTTGTATGACCTTGCTTCCTCCGACGTTATTACCAGCGATAAGAAAACCATGATAACCGACAGCTATATTCTGTGGCATATTACCGACCCGCTGAAATTTGCGCAGACGCTGAACTCCTCCATATCCAACGCAGAGAGCCGTCTGGACACCATTGTATATAACTCCACGAAGAATATTATTGGCAGCATGACGCAGGAGGATGTCATCAGCGGTCGTGACGGTGAGCTTTCCGCCGCAGTTCTTGCCAATATCGGCGATGCCTTAGACCAGTACGGCATTGAACTTTTGTCCTTTGAAACCAAGCATTTGGATTTACCCAGCGACAACAAGTCTGCCGTTTACGAGCGTATGATTTCTGAGCGTGACAATATCGCCGCTACTTATACGGCGGAGGGTAACTCAGAGGCGCAGATAATCCGCAATAACACGGACAGAGAAGTAACCATCATGATTTCCGAAGCAGAAAAGCAGGCAGAAATTTTGATTGCAGAAGGCGAAGCCGAGTACATGCGGATTCTTTCCGAAGCATACTCCGACCCCTCCCGCACGGAATTTTATTCCTTTGTGCGCAGTTTGGATGCCATCAAGATTTCCATGACCGGAGATAACAAGACCCTGATTTTATCAGCCGATTCCCCAATTGCACGAATCTTCTATTAATGAATTAACGGATGGCCTCATCAAAGAAAAACTGCGGCGTACCCTGCAAAATGAGGTACGCCGCAGTTTTTCGTCTTTGGTTATCTTTCTATTAAGTTCTTTTCCCTTTCGGATTCCCCCGCAGAATACTGACGCGCTGCTGCGGCTTCAAGTCTCCTACATTGTCAGCCAGCACATAGACTGTCCCGTTCCTTCCAAGCAACACCCTTTGCCTTCTCCCCACGCAAAAGACAAAGCGCATTTACTCTTTTAATCAGACGCAGCGTATTGATAAAAGGCTTTGTATTGTAGTTCTTACAGTCACGGCTTAAGGGATTGGGGTACTGAAATTTGAGCAGATTGGAAAATACCGCATCGTGGTCGATGCGCTCCAAAGTAAATCCATATGCCTTCCTCCTAGTAATTTACAATCAGTACTTCTTCGCTGTTTTTGTCACGATTCTTTGTATGGTAATTAGAATTTGCATAGTCGTAATCCAGCCGTTTCACATGATACCTGTCTGCATTTGCCGCTGCCCATTCAATCAAAATACGGTTTTCCTTCCCCTTGCTCCGCAGAACATTGGACAGGGCAAAACGTATCCCATGACTGTGCAGTTCATCAATAAAACCCAGCAAATTCCGCTCCGCCGTCTCGTTCCATCCATCCTTTTCATTGTAGGTGGCGCAAGTTATCAGATACGGCGGGTCCATATACACAAAATCCTCTCCCGTCAGCGCGGAAATGTCAAAATTCCGAAAATCAACACAGCTGAAAACGCAGCTTACGGACTTCAATCTGTCGATAAAATCCGACAGCTTTCTCTGCATTTTTGCATTGAAATCTCTTTTTCCCACCGGCAGATTAAATTTGCCCTCTCTGTTAAAACGAATCTGATTATTAAAGGAAAAAATAATGAGCGTATAGAGAAGAAGATAGTAGGAAGCATCCCTGTTTTTTTCTTCATTAAAATTTTGGCGCAGCTCTATAAAAGGCTCCTTGTTATACCTGCCAAGACCATCGGAACCATTACAGCCATAGAACCCATAGCCGTTTACCGTACTGTCAGAAAGCCCGTACCTTGCAATAATACGGCGAATGGTCTCAAAGGTAACTTCCTTGTCCAGCTTTTGGAAGGTATCAAACAGATAAAAAATATGCTCGTCCAAATCATTCAGCACAAGCCGCCTGCAGTCCACATTGATTCCCACATTTCCCCCGCCGCAGAACAAATCGACAAACGTGTTTATCCCCTTGGGAAAACAGGGCATAATCTGCGGCAGCAATTTGTATTTTCCGCCCGTATAGTTTAAAGGCGACTGTATCCATTTTTCATTTATCGTCATGACAAATACACAAAAATAACCTTTCCTCATTTTCAGGCAGATTGGTCTTTCCCGTGGAAAACGCCTTGTAGCTTTCGGAAAAAACCTTAACCTCACCCTTATTCCCTAAAATCCTCATAATATCCTCGTCAGATATCTTGGCGTTGGACCTGTCGTTGCCCTTGTCCGCCATATTGTTGTAGGACAAAAGAATGTACCGGCTGTTTATATGTACCACCAAATCCTCAAAGGCTTCCGCTGCCTTGATGGTACAGTAATCACTTTTCAGCCTGGTGCGGTCCATCTTCCTTGCCACGCCATACACCTTGGGCTTGCTCCAGCTTGCCACATTTTCCAGCACATGATAAGCATCGCAGTATTGGCGTGAATTATAAGGCGGGTCGATATAGACCAAATCCGCCGTAATATCCTTCACAAGCTGATTGGCGTCCATATTGCAGCACATATTGAGTGCATTGTTATCGTTGGATGCCTGCGGCACATACAGCTCCAGCGACTTGTCAAACGCAGCGCCCTGGATATAGGCATCATAATGCCCGCAGGTATTGGCAATCCTGTTCATCGCATAGAGCAGGGAGGTAATCAGAATCGCCCGCTCCCTCTCGTTGATGGC
>CAMWUP010000279.1 GCA_947177465.1 uncultured Lachnospiraceae bacterium | reverse complement strand
CTAGCGCCTTCTTCATAACGCCGACAGACATACCGCCCCGCTCCGCAAGCTGCAGAATTCCCGTCAATACCTCTATCCGCTCAAGAGAATCCTGCATTTCTCGCTCCAATTGGCGGCTGCTCAAATTTTCTGCCTCCGCGCTGACACGGAAAAGCCTGTTTTGAAACAACAGCAGACTGCTCTCCCGAAACAAATCCAGCACCCTGTAAAATTCCTGTTCTGTCAGGGAACGTGAAACACCGGTCAGCTTGTCCCCCGCCTTCACAATGCCTTCTTTTCCGGATATGACGCCGAGTACAATCCAGTTGAGCACCGTCTCTTCCTTTATCCGGACGGAAACTGCTGCCGCCTTCAGATTAACAGCCTCCGTATCCTCCACCACACATTCCTCCAGGGAGCCCTTCTCCACCCCTGCTAAAATCTGCTCTGTAAGCTGTGCGGACAGATAGGGAAGCATCTTTTGCACGTCGCCCTCCGTCCCCGAAACTGCGGTCTGCTTTTCCCGCGAAGCATCCACCGCGTATGCGCACACGCCCGCAGACGCGCATATACTGTCCTGCAGACGCTGAAGCTCTTCCCTGTCTATGAGATTTTGATAGGAAAAAACATCTGCGCTCTCTTCCTTTTTGTAATCTACACTCACCCTTTTCCTCCATATAACCTTTCATTCTGCTGTGAAAACAGCATAGTACTATATATGATAAGATTTTAACATATTTGTGTTGTATCGCGCAACCTCTTTCAATATCACGACGCTTCTCCCAACAGAAAAAGGAGCCTTACGACTCCTTTTTTGACTTTTATTCGTCCACGCTGTAATTTGGCGCTTCTTTTGTGATATGGATATCATGGGGATGGCTTTCCTTTAGGGAGGCGGCTGAAATCTTGACAAATCTGCCCTGCTCCTTCAATGCCTCTACGGTAGCGGTGCCGCAATAACCCATACCGGCGCGCAGACCACCCATCAACTGAAATACGGTATCCTCCACCGTACCCTTGTATGCCACGCGTCCCTCCACGCCTTCCGGCACCAGCTTTTTGGCATCTGACTGGAAGTAACGGTCCTTGCTTCCGTTTTCCATTGCCGCAATGGAGCCCATACCGCGGTATACCTTATATTTTCTTCCCTGGAACAGTTCAAAGGTTCCCGGGCTTTCGTCACATCCGGCAAAAATAGAGCCCATCATACATACATTGCCGCCCGCTGCAATCGCCTTCGTCATATCGCCGGAATACTTGATACCGCCGTCCGCAATAATGGGGATACCGTACTCCTTCGCCACTGCGTATGCGTTCATAATCGCCGTTATCTGCGGAACGCCGATTCCGGCAACAACACGGGTCGTACAGATAGAGCCTGGGCCAATCCCCACCTTGACCGCATCCGCACCGGCTTCAATCAGTGCCTTCGTGCCCTCGCCTGTCGCCACATTGCCCGCAATCACCTGCAGCTCAGGATATTTCTCCTTTATCATCTTTAAGCAGTGCAGCACGTTTTCGGAATGTCCGTGCGCGGAGTCGAGTACCAGCACGTCCACCTTGGCGTCTACCAGCGCGCCCACACGGTCCAGTACATTGGCGGTAATGCCCACGCCCGCACCGCAGAGAAGCCTGCCCTGTTCGTCCTTTGCCGCCAGCGGGTATTTAATGGTCTTCTCGATATCCTTGATGGTAATCAGACCTTTTAAATTGTAATCCTTGTCCACGATGGGAAGCTTTTCCTTTCTTGCCTTTGCAAGAATCTGCTTTGCCTCCTCTAAAGTAATGCCCTCGGGCGCGGTAATCAGCCCTTCGCTCGTCATGGATTCTTTTATTTTCTTGGAAAAATCAGTTTCAAATTTTAAGTCTCGATTGGTAATGATGCCCACCAGCTTACGCCCTTCCGTAACCGGCACGCCTGATATCCGAAACTTTGCCATCAGCGCATCTGCGTCTGCCAGCGTATGTTCGGGTGATAAAGAAAAGGGATCTGTGATAACGCCATTCTCCGAGCGTTTGACCTTGTCTACTTCCTCCGCCTGTGCTTCAATAGACATATTTTTGTGGATAATGCCGATGCCGCCCTGTCTCGCCATCGCAATTGCCATGCGGTGCTCGGTAACCGTATCCATACCGGCGCTCATCATCGGAATGTTGAGTTTAATCTTTTTTGTCAACCATGTCGTCAAGTCAACCTGATTGGGAATCACCTGTGAATAGCCCGGTACAAGGAGCACATCGTCAAACGTAATTCCTTCGCCAATAATCTGTCCCATTTTCTCCTCCTTTTGGTAAAATCAAATAAAAAATATGTTAATTTGTAGAGTTTAACAGACTTAAACGCCACTGTCAAGATATTAGTCTGCAAACACCTTTCTGGGCGCTACATTGCGCAGTGCTTTTACAAGCTCCTCGTTTGGGCTGAAAATGACCTTCTGGCTGCCGTCATAATACATCACATAACGTCTGTCCGGCTGCTCTACCCGCCTGATACTAAAGTCCGCCTCTTTGCCCGTGCGGTTTTTGTAATTGTCGAGATGGTAGGATTTGATGGGTGCAAATATCTCCATACGCTCCACTTCATAGGTTGCCACTCTCTTTCTCCTTGTCTGCGCCATAATCTTATCAACAGACAATTCCTTATCGAGATACAGATATTCATACTCGATATTGGCATTAAGATGAGCAAAGTATGCTCCTATGCCGGTTACCACCGCCACAATCAAAGCCACGATAACTCCCATCAGCGCCAGCACGCCAAACACCACCGTCAGCATGATAAGCAGGATACGCAATAACCTTACAAGGGTGGAGGATTCCGTTTTTACCAGACACTCTACATAAATATCACTCATTTTTTTCTCCTATCCTTATCTGTATTCTCTGTCCCGTCTTGCACCGGACAGGTTATAAATATGATATTACATAACAAAAAAGAAAGCAAGCAAAAGCGCCGTCTTTCCGTAAATTTATCATTTTTTTAGAAACTGCTCATACTCCCTTCATTGACAAAGCAGAAACCATACCTTATGATAAGTTTCAAGTAACTTTTATATGAAATTTCACAAAAGGCAGGTGCTGTTATGGCAGTTATGGACGAATTCAAAAAAGAGCGGGAAAATTTAAAAAGCCAGCCCTTCAAAAAAAAGCTTTCCTATTTCTGGACCTACTATAAATGGTATGTGCTCGGCGGCGTCGCTGCCGTCGTTGTCCTTGTCTCCCTCATTTCCAGTTTTTTAAACCGTACCAATTACGCCCTTTACGGCGCCATATTGGGCGGCATCCCCTTTGAGACCGAGGAAACATTTTTAAGTGATTTTATGGATTATGCCGGAATTGACAAAGAAAAATATACCGTTTCCTTCAATACTTCCTTAAGCTTTGAGGGCAATGCCATCGGCACCGCCGAATTTATTACGGTATATATCGCTGCGCGGGATTTGGACGTCCTCGCAGGCGACCCCGACAGCTTTTCCCGTTACGCCTACAGCAATGTCTACATGGATTTATCCGAAGCCTTAAGTCCTGAAATCCTTGCCGAGCTGTCTGCTGCAGGCCGAATTTACTATATCGACAGCGTCGTTGCCGCGCAGATAGACGAGCTTCAGAATACCAACCAGTCCGCGGAAGACATCGTGCTGCCAGACCCGTTTAAGCCCGAAGAAATGCAGGCGCCCGTTCCCGTCGGCATAGATGTCAGCGACTGTCAGAAATTTACGGATACCTATTATTATAAAGAAGGTATCTCCTATTTTGGTATTATCGCCAACACCAAAAGAGGAGATACCGCTGTTAAGCTGGTTGAATTTTTGTTTTCGGACTAATCGCCGGTTCTATCATGCCTCGTCTCTGCAAAGACTCACAAAAGCT
>CAMWUP010000278.1 GCA_947177465.1 uncultured Lachnospiraceae bacterium | reverse complement strand
GCAGGAGACGGAACCGGAAAATACCGGTATGGAAGCCTTGGAAAAAATAGACTGGAAGGACCTGCAGATTTATACGGATGCGGCGGCGTCAAGGGAGAATTCCAACCGCTTAAACTGGGGATTTTTGACAGCGGATGAAGAAGGAAATATATATTATATGGATTTTACGGAAGGGGTTGTGTTTTGTGCAGGTCCCGAAGGGGAAAACAAAGAAATATTTTATGAAGGACTCGGAAGGAATTTACAGGCAGCAGGAGAATATTTGTATCTGAAGAATGATAATGCCGGCCTTGACCGGATTCATTTGGAGAGCGGTGAAGTGGAGGTGGTATGGGCGGATAGATGCGGAGAATTTATCATTTTACATGATAAACTATATATTAATACGCCGGACGGTCTGGTAGTGGCGCAGTTAGACGGAAGTGAGGGTGAAATAATACGGGCAGAAGAAACGAGTGTTACCTCCCTGACCGGAGAAGATGGAACATTTTTGTTGTATAATATAATAAAAGGGGAAGATGTTGCGTTTTATTTTGAGGGACATCTGTTGTACTGGTATGAGGGCAAAGAATATTACGTTGCGGATAAGGCAATATATCCATTGTTAGCCGGAAGCTGGCTGTCTGTGCACGATCTGCGAACCGCATCCCGTCATGTATGGGATATGGAGACAGGGACAGACACAGATTTGGGAGCATATGCGCAGCAGGCTGTCAGCGATGGCAGCAAAATGTATTTTGTAATTGAGCGGGAAGAGAATTTTCAGGTATTTGTATGGGATGGAAAGGAAACAAAGGAATTTTTCAGCGTTGAAAGGGAAGGGGAAGAATTAACGACGCCGACTAATTTTTATATGTATTTAACAGAAGAATATTTGTATTGGATAGCGCGGATTGGGAACGAGCCGGAATGCCGCTGGGGATATTACAGACTGGCAGACGGGCAGACCGGCAGACTAAACTGAGTCATATAGAGATTGGAAAATGACAATGAATGTGTGTGTGATGAAAAAAGAGTCAGCGTACAAAAGGTGTGTTCAAGTTTTTGTTTCAATTCTGTTGTCCGGCGTGCTGCTATGTGCCTGCGGCAAGGAAGAAAAAACAGAGAAAGAACAGGCGGACCGCACTGTCCGGCAGTATGAAATACCGGGGCTGACCGGGTACTGTGCGGACGAGGCAGGCGAATATCTGTACTGTACGGTGGATGGCAGCTCGTCCATCTATCAGTATGGGACAGATGGGTCTTTTATAGGGGAAATGACAGTGACGGCGGATGAGGGAGAAACGGACATACTGGTCTATTCTGGTGAAAAACCGGCATCTGCAGTCAATTTGACAGGCCTGTGTATCAGTGGGGACAGGCTGTATTGTTTCCGGCAGCTCACGGGCTGTGTTGTGGAGATAGATTTGCGGACGGGGGCGCAGCGTATATGCGGCAGAGTAGCAGGCAGCACGTATATTGCCAAGGCAGTGGCGTTGCCGGGTACGCTGTTGTTTCTGCAGGTTCCGGTAAATGGAGAGAAGCAGATTCAAATACTGGATTTGGATACCGGTACATTTACCGGACTGGAGATAGAACAGCCGGTGGCGGTTACGAACGGAGCCGCCAGCAGCTTTTGGCTGGAGGCATATGACGAAGACGGCTGGTATTTTCAGGAGTACAGGCTGGACACAAAAAGCCTGTCAGAGAAGTACCGGACCAATTTTACGGACATGGTAACCGACATTGCCTACAGTCCCGAAGAAAATGCCATATACGGGTACCTGCTGACAGAATTTCAGTATGTGCGGGTTGAGCCGCAGCAGGCGGCTGTTGCGGCAAGGTTCCCCGTACAGAAACTGAATATGTTTGACTGCAACATGCTGATGGCAGGAACAAGGCTTTTTGTTTCTGATACGATGGTGGGGAAGATTTACAGCTTTGAACCGCTGGCTTATGTGGAGGATAATAAGCCGTTAAAGGGCTATATGCTGGATTTGGCAAGCGTGCCGGACTGGAGCGGCTACAACATTGATTTGGAAGAAATGACCTGGGATGAACTCGCGCTTAAGGTACTGGCGGGAGACAGCGACTATGATTTTGTAGTGCTGAATACGGATATGCCGCAGGCGATTGCCATTCGGGATGCCATGGCGTATTATCCGATTCCCGAAGAGCGTATCGCACGCTATCTGGAGGAGTGCTATCCTTATGTCAGGGAGGCGTTGACGCATCGGGGAGACATCTGGATGCTGCCGGTTAACCTGTATTTGGAGAGTGTTGTTTACCGGGAAGACAATCTGGCAGAGTATGGTATCCGGATGGAGGAGATCAAAAACCTGCAGGACTTATATGATGCGGCACAAATACTTTATGATGCGGGACAATCGGGACGGTTTGATGTCTGGGCAGGCGCAAGAAAGCTGCTGAAAGAGTATATCAGGCTGAATAAGGATAATGAAGGGGTTCGTTTTGACACAGAGGAATTCAGCCAGCTGTTAGATTTCTGGGATAATTATAAGGATAATGACGAAATACACAATTCCTATATTAATATTGCATATTTTGAATATTCTCAGGAAAAACAGGAGGGATTAAGCCTTTTAGAACAGGAAGAACTGCGTCAGGATGCCTTTTGGAAGACCATCTGCTTTGAAAGGGTAGACGGCTACAAATGGGACTATGAAAAATACGCGGGCAGGGAGGGTTTTCATGTCTGTGGAATGCCGACGCTTTCCGGCGGGGAAGGCACTTATCCGGTTTTGGCAGATATTATTATCATCAATCCCAATGCGCCCAATTTGGATGCGGTGCTGGACTTTGTGGAGGATATGTCAAGCAATTATATAGCAAACCCTGACAGGCATTTGTCGGCAGAAGAAAGCATTTATGGGACGGATACATTCAGCAGGGAGGTTTATGAGCTATATGGAAACGGGGAAATTGATTTTGAATTTCCGGATGAGTTGTTTACCAACTATTATTCCTATATTGCAGGAGAAACAACGGACAGGGAAGCGGTAATTGCGGAACTGAATCGTACTGTGAATATGTATTTAGGGGAGTAATGCCTAAAATTTTCTTCTTGACATTTACAAATCCCCTCTTTATAATGATTTTAATTTCATATTTCAAGTATTTGATTAAGAAAAGCAATGACAAGAATAAGTAGTGCGAAGGGAAGCATACAGAAAGCAGCCGGTTGATGAGAGGCGCATGGGAAGCTTTGCACGAATACATCTTTGAGCTTCGCACCAAAACGGGCGCACCGCAGACTGGCTTGCGGCAGCGCGGAGTAGGCTGCGACGGAGCCCGCACACGTTATAGTGCTAGAGTATCGCACGTTGCCGCAGCAGTCGGCTGACGGAGCCGTACTTGAAGAGGTAAACAGCGCGAGCTGTTTATAAACATAAGGTGGTAACGCGAGACAGGCTCTCGTCCTTTTGAAGGACGGGAGTTTTTTGTTTGTGACAATAAAAGCTTTGAAGGTAAAAATGCAGGGCTGCTTAATCATTGCAGGTGTGAAAGAAAATCCAAGACGAAAGGTGGAAAAGAAAATGACAGAGCAGATGCAGACAAAGGAAATGGTGGAAAAGGAAGTCGACAGGCAGATGCGCATTATTTTAAAGGGTGCGGCTGAGGTAGTGGGCGAAGAGGAGCTTAGACTGAAGCTGGAGCGCTCCATACGGGAGAACAGACCCTTAAATGTAAAGCTGGGACTGGACCCAAGCGCGCCGGATATTCACTTAGGACATGCGGTTGTCCTGCGCAAGCTGAAGCAGATACAGGATTTGGGACATCAGATAAAAATTATTATCGGTGACTTTACGGGAAGAATCGGGGACCCGACCGGAAAATCCAAGGGAAGGAAGGCGTTAAAT
>CAMWUP010000277.1 GCA_947177465.1 uncultured Lachnospiraceae bacterium | reverse complement strand
ATACAATTTCAACTTCGTCTCCAAAACCTCCTTTTCCAGATAGCAGAACACCTTGTTGTCCACCGCCTCGAAATAATAGATGTCCTTTGGAAAAACCTGTAAAATACTGCCTTCCCGCATGACCGTCATTTTTTCCATTCCCGCTTTCAAGGCATATATCAGTTTTAAAAGCTGTTCGTCCACCTGACGGCAGCGGAGGATGATTTCATCCTCATCGCCGTCCTCTCGGTCTATTATTGTAATTTTCATCTTTGCTCCCATCTGCGCGCCTCAGTGCGCATACAAATCAAGGAGATTGAAAATCTTTGATTTTTCAATCTTATACCCCGCATATCACAAGCAAGCCTGCATCAATAAAAAATTTGAAAATTTCTATCAAACTTTTGTTACTCTCCGTTTTCTGCCAATCAGTGCCGCTGCCGCTATCATGATTATACCACAGGCTGTCAGAAAAAGAATCTGCTGTTGTCTGGAAACCACATTTCCATTCATGATTATATGCACGCCCATCTGCTCTCTAAAGGTGTCGCCTGCGATTTTAGGCAGTCCGGCAAAGGTTGTTTCTACTGCATCCTTTGTGCATACCACACGCATCATGGCGGCGCCATGCAGGACAGGAAGATGCTTTAACACATTTCCCACACCTTTTGGCAGCATCGACATGGGCAGATAAATTGCCCCCACAAATCCTACCAGCGTCCCTACAATGGTAAGCACACCGCTCCATGCGCTCTCACTGTGAATAAACAGCGCCAGCAGATATGCAAACGCTGCCCACACAAAAGTGTTAAGTACAATCATCATAAAAAGAGTAATACCGTCTGAAACCGAAAGAAGCGGAAAACCGCTCAGCCCCATATAGGCTTCTCCTGCGATTAACGTCAGGACACACATGCCGGTTCCCACAAGCCATGAGGACAAAATATAGCCTAACGCCAGCCGGATTCTTCGCACAGGCGCTGCATAAAAACTCACAAGCTTATTTCTCGTTTCATCCTGTACCATGGTACCCATGACAGTCAACGTAACCGTGACTGCGTTTGTTACCAAAATACCTGCCAGCGTCCACATTTTTATCAGATACTCTACGTTTTTTTGGTCAGCCGCCGTATCCCTCGCGCCGCCGGCTTCTGCCAGCGCATCTACCACATTTTCACAGTTCATGCTGCCAAGAAAAATAACCATCAGGGCAAGTACAATCAGCATGGACAGAACTGAAAAAAAGACTGCCGCTTTATCACGCAAAAACAAAAGCATATTCCGTTTCGTCAAATAATAAATTTCCCGCATTATGATATCTCCTCTCCCTCTACTGCCGTCTTACCGGTTACATGCAAAAAAACATCGTCCATGGATCCCTGTATCACCTCAAAGCCTTCCAGCAAATTTTTTATCGCAGAAAGCACAGGCAGCGCTGCCAGACTGTCTGACAGGGAAACCTCCAGATACTCTTCCTTCTTCCGAACAGGCAGCCCCATCTTTCTCAAAGCCGCTTCCAGTTCCAAAGCCTTTCCATTTTGCGGTACCAGTCTCAGCTTATCTTTTGCGTAGGTTTCCTTTAAGGAAAACGGCGTGCCATATTCCCTGATTTTACCGGCATCCATCACGGCAATATGGGATGCCCGCGCCGCCTCCTCCATATAGTGTGTAGTCAGAAAAACCGTCATGTTTTCCTCTCTTCGCAATTTTTGAAGGCACTCCCACACTTTTTTTCTCGTAGCCGGGTCCAGTCCCGTAGTTGGTTCATCCAAAAACAGGATATCCGGTGTGTGAATCAATGCCCGCGCGATTTCACAGCGCCTTTTCTGCCCGCCGGAAAGCCTTCCGTATCGCCTCTTATACACATCGGAAAGCTCCAGTATCTCTACCATCCGCGCAATGTTTTCTGCAAGATGTCCTCTGTTTTTCTCATAAAGTGCGCCTCTGGTAAACAGATTTTCTTTCACTGTCAGCCTGTCATCAAGGCAATTATTCTGATAAACCACACCGATTTTCTTCCGGATTTCCATATCCTTTTTCCCAAGCTCCAGATTGCAGATTTCCACCTTTCCCGCCGTAGGCTTTAATATGCTGCACAGCATATTAATCGTAGTGCTCTTTCCTGCCCCGTTTACACCCAGAAATCCAAAGAGTTCCCCCTTCTCTACCGTAAAACTGATATTATCCACCGCCTTCAAGCTTCCGAAATGCTTTGAAAGACCTTCTGCCTTTATTACCGCTTCCATCGCGTTCTCCTCTCTTTTTCATTTCTGTGGATATCATAAATAAAAAATACAGCCTGCCGCAAGCAATCTGCGGTAAGCTGTATTTTTTTGCCCTTAAGTGGTCAATATTCTCCTCTGTCTGATAAACGAACCGGTCTCTTTACTGAAAATAAGCAGGACGATAAGCCGGGTTATGTCACGAATAATCAAAAGTGCTCATTTTCCTTGATTTTATAGTGCTTTTGTTGCTAATTTGTTGCTAATTGGGTGTATTTTTACAAATCTACTATACACTATTTATCACTATTTTTTGTCACTTATCCCCAGCAGGTAATCCGACGATACCCCGTAAAGCTCACATAATCCGTAAACCATTGCCACGGGCAGCACATTCCTCCCTGTCTCATACCTCGAGTATACCCTCTGGTCAATCTGCAGAACCGCCGCCACCTGTTTCTGTCCGTAGTCATGGTCTTCGCGCAGTTCTTTCAGCCTGCGCAGGTACTTTCTGTTGTCCATTGCATGTCCTCCTTTGCCTAAATAATGCTTACAGCCGGATTTTAACATGTATTCTACAGATAAGTCGTTTTTACTACAGTTCTGGAATATTTTTCATGAAACGCTGTGGAAATCAGAAAAAAAAGCCCCTTTACTGGGGCTAACTCATTCACAATAATAATCCCAGCAATGACCGCCACATCGTCCTTCCGGCCGTTACCTCCCCGTCCGCCTTTCCATACCCCAGCACCTGTGTCTGTAACCGGTTCACGGCAGTTTCAAACAGCCGTCCCGTCATGCCGACCGGCGCGCCGGTATAAAATCCCATATGCCGGAGTTTTTTCTGCAGGGGCAGTACAACGTGGTGGCGGCTGTTCTTCTTACGACTCACCGTCACGGTCCTCGCAAGTGTCTCCAGTCCTGCCTTCCCATCAATTTTCGCTCCGGTGCACATCTGCACTTCCCGCACAAAATCCGCCTGCCGGTATTCCCCGCCTGACACAATGCCGCCTGCCTTTATCTGCTCCGGCACTTCCACGGCCCAGTAATATTTCACCTGTGCCTTGAAGGTGTCCCAGGTGTTACATGCCCTTGCCGCGCTGCTGCTGGCGGGGTCATTGATGTACACCATGCCGTCCCTGTAACCGTATGCCACGATGTAATGCCCCGCGCTTGTCCACAGCCCTTTTCCCATGCAGGCGATAAGCCAGTTTCCGGCCTGCAGCGCCGCAAGTGCCTCCGCGTGGATGCCGGAGCCTGTACTGCCGTATATGTTTGCCACATTAAGGCGGCGCACCGTGACGCCGTACTCCGCCCCCTGCGCTGCCGGATAGGTGTAATAGCTGCCGCCGCCCTTTGCCTTGTACCCGTGCTGCAGCGCCCACGCCGCGCAGGTAACAGGGTCTGTGTACGTGCTTACGATGGCGGACAGCACGTCTGCCATCGCCGTGGGGCCGCAGCCTGCGCTCTTTATGGTGCTGGATTCACCCTGGACGGCATATTTCAGGCTTCCCCATTTTCCGTCTGTCTGCTTGTAGTCTGCCGGTTTAATCATCTGTATCCTCCTGCATTCCGTTTTCCCCTGCTTCTGCTTCCTTCCCTTCCGCCGCTGGCGCCGCCGTGTCCTCTATCTGCCTTTTGATGTTCTTTACCAGCGGCACCACCGGCTATCCCAAGATTGCCGCCCACAGCT
>CAMWUP010000276.1 GCA_947177465.1 uncultured Lachnospiraceae bacterium | reverse complement strand
GGTTTTTGTTACCGCAGGGCATGGTAACCCATACGCTCTGTGTGACTTTCAGTGGTATGCCCAGTCCGTTCGGGACGGTATATAGTTGTCCCTCGCGTACAATCTGGTAAGTGCCGTCGCTGTTTACACCGTAAATGACGGTGGGGAAGGTTTTGTCGTAGTAGATAGTGGAAAGTCTTTCAGTCAGTTTTTTTTCAATGGCACTTAGTATAATATCATTTAGTTTGTTCATGTTTTCCTCATTTCTGCTATGTTTGCTGCGCAAAGAGATTTCTGATTGACGAGTTTGGGACATAAAAGCAGAGAGCCCGCTGCTTCTGCACTTTATGTCCCGAATCTTTGTTAATACCTGCGCCTGTGGGAATGTTGTATGTTATCCAATGGCAGTCGTTCCAAGGATTTTAAGATATATTCTGCACCGGAATTGTTAGTGACATTGGGACAGCTTATGGTGAGGCTGTCTATGTGTATTTGTGAAGCCTCGCCGGAATAGGGAGAAGCATATCCGCGATTGGCGGAAGAGAGGGAGCAATATCTTTGCGTATTTGCAAGAATGTTGCGCTGCTGCTCAGGTGTTATGACAAGTTCCCCGTGCTGCAGGATGGCAGGCAGTTCGTTTGGCAGCAGGTTTTCGCCAGCCAGTTTTTGCAGGAGAGAGAGGGAGCGGTTGGCAGGGGGGCCTTGCCCCGGTGCTGTCGCGTAGCCTTCGTCAAGTCCGCCGTGGAAACGTGCCATTGTGGCATAAAATCGTGAAGAAATACTAAAACCTGTCGTTGTGTTTCCGTCAGTGCTGGGAGAAGGTCTTTTTGGTGGCACTTCCGGTTCTGCGTTATCTTCTTCATCTTCAGTGCGTGTCGAACGAAGTTTCCATGTAGAAGGGGTATTTCCAACATTGCCGCCTGTAGCGTTGCTGGCAGCGGCTTCCGCTTTGATTCTTGCGGCATTGGCGGCGGCGTCAGCCTGTGCCTGCTGCAGGGAGATGTACTGCTCTGTGAAGCTCCGCAGGGTGTCAAGCCTGCCGTTTAGTACCTGTGATTCCCAGTCTGCGCCAAGGATTTCCGCAGCAATCAGTTTGTTCTGCTGTTCTTCATAGATACCGGAGATTTCATTCCATTTTTCTTTGTAGGATTCGAGTGCATCAATCTGGCTGTCAAGTCCCTTTGTGGCATTTTCCATTTCCTTTTCCAGCGATTCTATCTGTGCTTCAAGGCGGGAAATGCTTATCTGTGTTTTCTGGTCGGCAAGGTTTTCTTCAGCGTCACGGATAACATCCATGTCTGCCGCATAGACAAACTGGCTGCCATCATATACCTTATTTACACGCTGACTTCTGGCGCGTTCTGCTTCATACTGCGCCTTTTCGAGGTCAATCTGTGCCTTGCGCGCATCGTTTGCTTTGTTTAGTGCATCGATTTCTTCCTGTATGGCATCGATTTTTACCTGATAGGAGTTTTCGATGGCTTCTTTCTGTTCATTGAGCCTTTCAATCTCGTCATCAATGCTGTTGTTTACGGCATTTATTGCCTTGTCATAGAGGGAGAGCCGGCTGCCATACATGCTTTCAAGTGCATCGTAATATTCCTCTGCGCTGATTCTACCGTCACGGTAATAATCCTCAATAATCTGCCTGCGCTTATCTATGTATTCCTGAAAGGCAATCAGGTTTGCGGCAAGCTGTTTTTCGAGAAGGTCTGTTTCTTTGTTGAGGAGGGATTTCCAGTCGGTTTCTGCCTGTTTGACGGCGGAAGAGGAGGCTCCCGTAACAGATTTTTCAAATGGAGAGAAGTCAATATCGACCTTATACTTTCCAAAATTATTCATAAGCTCTGCCAAAGCGGTTTCAGGGTCAATCTCTGCACCGCTTGCCAAGTCATTTGCGATGGCTGTGGCAAGGGCTGAAGTGGTAACATCACCATATGCCTGAGCCAGTGTTTTCAGTTTGTCAATTTTTTCTTCAGTAGAAAGGTCGTTGTCTCCGTAAGCGATTTCTGCTGCTGTCAGGGCATACACCATCTGTTCTGTGATGCCTGCCGCCTGTCCCTCGTTTAAGATAGCGGCCATGGTTTCTGATGAGGCGCCGGATAAATCATAGCCTGCCAAGACAGCCCTGAGTTTTGCCTCTGACAATGCGTTCAGAACGACCTCATGGGCGTTGGTAACACCCATTTCAGCGAGCTGCTTTTCAATGGCGCCTGCAGTTTCGTCGTTTAGCTGTTCCAGTGTATCAGTGCTGTAGAGGTACGCAGCAGCAAGGTCGTTAAATGCCTGTTGTACCTCATCTGCTGTGGAGCTTCCGTCCATAAGTATGGTGAAGAACGGTTCAAGCTGTACAGGATCAAAGGTAACGCCGATTTCTTCTCCTATTTCTGCGAAGGATTTGCGCAGGCTTTCCAGTGCAGCATTGTCTATGGAATCAAGAGAGAATATTTCATTCCCGTTGTCATCAGTCTGGAATATTTCATTGTAGAGCTTTCCAAGTTCTGTGAATTGTGGTTCTAATTGCGTCGCAATCTGTGAGATGGAAGAGGAGATGGTGGGAATAATTTCTTCAAATTTGTCAGCAATAATATCTTTCTGTTTATCTGCTAACGCAGCAATTTCATTATAAAATTCTTTGAAAACATCAGATTCTTCACCTGCAATAATACCACTTTCTTCAATTGCCTTACATAGTTTTGGATAACTTTGTAAAACTTCCGGCGATAATTCACCAGCTTTTTGTAAAGCAATAAGTTCCTCTTTTGTTTTTTCGATTCCGTCAGTATCAAATATGGAATCAAATTCAAGGCTGTTCCATGTGGCAGGGTCATAGATTTCATAAAACATTTTCTGCATGGAAGAAAGATAATCATAAAATTCCTGTTCCTCCTCTGTCAGTTCCCTGACACTGGCAATTTCAAGAATGTTCTGTTTATAATCGGAAAGCGATGACAGGTATTGCGGATATTTTTCCTGCAGCCTGTCAACGATGCTGCTCATAATCTCATCATACTCTTTGATTTCATTCTCATCTGTCAATGTTTTCTTCGTTTCTTTAAGGTATTGAATGGCAGCTATCATGTCAACAGGGCTGTTCTCATCTAAAAATAAAAGAGTGGCATCTCCGGATACTAATTTCTGTTTTACTTCTTCAACGGATGTGGAGCCATAAGAATTTTTAAATTCTTTGCTAAAAGTCTTCTCGTTTTCTCTGTACAGATCTTCGGCAGCTTTTAACTGTTCTTCCTGTTTTAACTTCTTTTGCAGTTCTAATTCTTTTGTCACTTCACGAAGTCTGTCCAGTTCTGCCTGTTCGACCCATGTTAAGTTAGGAGTGCTTTCTAATTCTTCAATCCTATTTTTGGCATTTTGTAATTCATCGTCAATTTTCTGTAATTCACCTTTTATATTTTCATAAGCTTCTTTTGACTCTTGCAATTTCTTTTTTTGCTCTTCAAGGGATACAGTCAGCAGGTCATACAGCTTGACCACACCGTATACGGCAGCACCAATACCTATGAGCCATCCAAGAGGGGTTGTGGTTATAAAAGTCAACATGGATGTAGTAGCTTCTTTAATCTTAATGCCCAGTCCCTTAAATGCTGTCCCTAAACCAAGTGTGGTAGTGGTAGTTGTGGCTTGGGAGGCGGAAAGAGTATTTGTACTGGCTGCGTTTGCTAATTCATCAGCGGTTGTTTCCAAGAGTTCACCTTGTAAACTATTGGCTGATAGGATAATTTTTATTTGTTCTTTGTTTAAAGTGGACTGGGCAAGGGCTGCTTTTAGGGTTTCTTGTGTGTAGGATTTACCTATTTTTGTTAGAGCATCAAATTCATCAATGGCGTTTTCTAAATTACCTATATCAATTAAAGCATCTTGAGTCTTGGCGAGAGATTTAAGTTGCGTTTACATTATATTATAGTAT
>CAMWUP010000275.1 GCA_947177465.1 uncultured Lachnospiraceae bacterium | reverse complement strand
AATGTTAAAGTTATGTGCGGTTTTACTGTGATGGTCGAGAAAAAGTCCGGCACATTCCATATTGCTGTCGGTGCTAACAATATGTTCGGTGGCGAAAATAAGGCATCTGACCACATTGATTTTGTGGGATGCGGAAAAATTGAGGTAATCCTATGATGGAACAAAAAGTGTCAAAACTGAATCACTATTTTGAGGAACAAATCGCCATGTGCGGCCGGCGTAACAAGGAATTGCTTATCGATGAGCGAACAGACGAAGCCGACTTTGAAAAGGTCAAGGCCAATGTGTATGACATTTTCCGCACTATTCTTTCTGTTGCAGTTAAAACCGGTAAGGGAGATTCCAATGCGGTGCGGCGCTTCTTTGTCCAGAAAAGCGAGCAGATTCCCTCAAGCTGGGAGACTGCATATGACAACGCCAAACAGCATAATGATGCGGTCAAGATGCGCCTTGAGCAAATCAAACTCGATACGATCAATGAGATTAAGGAAAACTTTACAAAGATTTGGGAGGGAGCAGAATGACAGAGACTGATGCAATCCGCCTTTTTAAGTGCCTGTCTGACAAGTCCCGATTGCAGATATTGAAGTCGCTCGCAATCGAAGATATGTATGTCGAGCGATTGGCCGAAAGACTGGGAATTACGGCGCCTACGGTTTCTTTCCATCTTAAAAAGCTGGCAGATGCCGGCGCTGTCACATCCTACAAAAGCCAGTATTACATGATGTACTCGCTCAAAAAGGATATTTTTGAAACGAGCATTTTGGAAATTCTGCAAGAGGAGTCTGACGAGGCAGAAGCGCAAGCGCAACGGGACGCTGCGTATCGTCAAAAAGTAATTGATACATTTTTTGAATATGGCAGGCTGAAAGCTATCCCTGCCCAACTCAAGAAAGAACGTATCGTTCTGGAAGTGATTGCACAGGCATTTGAATATGACCGTATTTATACGGAGCGGGAAGTAAATATCATCATTGCGGATTTCCATGATGATTTCTGCACAATACGACGTGATATGGTTGGCGAACAGCTTTTAGAGCGAGATACCAAAGGTTATTGGCGCGTTAAGCCATAAGGAGAAATTTGCCGGCTCTTTCATTAAACCCCACTCAAGTGCTTGTAAGAACATACAATTTGTGGTAACATAAATAACGAAACAACGAAAAATGTTTACATACAAGGGGAAACATCAAAGGAGTGGCAAAATGGACGGGAATGAAAGATATAGTGGACAGCAGAATAATGGACAGCATTACAATGGGCAGCCCTGCAGCGGACAGCAGTATAATGGGCAGCTGTACTATTACCAGCAGCCTCCGATGTACCAGCCTCCGAAAAAGGACGGCATCGGCAAAAAAATCGGATATTTCTTTTTGGCGCTGTCTCCGGCGGCAGCCAGCCTGTTTTTGCAGTTGGTGCTAAGTCTTGGTTATGTGCTGATTGCAGGGATTATAGAAATGATTTCCTTCATGAGTCAGCATCCCGGCGCATCGCAGGCGGCTATTACGCAGGTATACAATGAAACGATAGCAAAAAATATGACGGGCGGTATCCTTGCCTATCATCTTTTGTCGCTGCCGATATTCGGACTGTGGTATTACTTTGGATGTAAAAAGCCGAAGCTGAAACAGTCTTTCAAAAATGTGACATGGAAGGCGGCTGTCATAGCTGTCCTCGGCGGCGTGGTGATGTGCCTGCTCAGCACGGGCATTGTAGGCATTGAACAGTACCTTCTGCCAAAGGTGGTGGAGAATTATATCGACATGATAGAGAGCGTCGATATTGGAAACGACGTCTTGTCCACAATTGCAGCGATATGTCTGGCGCCTGTAGGCGAGGAGCTTGTCTGCAGGGGGCTTGTACTATATTATGCTAAGAAATCACTGCCGCGCTTCTTTTTGGCAAATATCCTGCAGGCGGCAATGTTTGGACTGATGCATATGAACTGGGTACAGGGTATCTATGCCTTTGCAATCGGACTGCTGTTAGGATATCTGACAGAGCGCTATCATTCCCTGCTTCCTGCCATACTGCTTCATTTTACGGTGAATTTTTCTACAACGGTCTGGATTGACAAAGCGTTTTTCTGGATTCCCGATGCCCTTTATGCCTATATCATTATGTTTGTGGTAACATTGGCGCTTACCCTGCTGCTTGTGCTCTGGGGCGGTAAAATCCCCAAAAAGGAAGAACGTGTATAGAAAGCATGGCATGGTTTTGAAATTGGAGGAATCCTACTTGATGAAAACGGTACCCAAAACGGGAGGCAGCGCAGTATGCAAAGCCTCCCGTTTCCTCTGTCTTTATGTATTGTAAGAAAAATGTCAGAAACTCTTAAGGTGACGATGGCACAGGCGTAGATTATAATACAAGAAACAGAACATTCAGACTGGAGGGAAAGCATGGTGAAACATAAAAGGATAAAGAGAATAACGGCAGGGCTGCTGGCCGGAATCCTGATACTTATGCTCGCGGCATGCGGGAAAGGGGAAGGAAACAGCAAAAATAATATAGCATCCGGCGGCACTGACAGTACCGGCGGGACACAGAACGCCGGCGGGAAGGAGGACGATGGGGATTACGTCTATATCCCTGCGTTTTATAATTTGCCCGTGGATAAGGATGCAAATTATACATCATATAGCAACATTACATTTGCCGGTGACCGGATGTATTATACTTATGCTGCTTATAAGAATGACGGCAGCTGCAGTGAGTGGTGTTACATTGATACAGCCAATCCGGAAGCGGGACCGGTAGTACTGCTGGATTTGGCAGAATACGAAGTCTGGGGAGAGACTTCAGCAGTCAATGTGGCAGGGGCGACCGTATGCGCGGACGGCGGAACCCTCCTTCTGTTGAAAACAACGCCTCTGATTCCCATGGATGCGACGGAGGAGGAGTATGCACGGCAGCAGAGAGAAACAGTTTACAATATTAAAAAAATTGCAGCGGATGGTACAGAGCTGTTTGACAAGGAGGTTACGGAGTATCTGCAAATGGCTGATGTGGACAGTATGTATGGGTTGGTCGGCCTGCTGATGTTTACAGATGAAGAGGGAAGCTTGTATATCAGCGATAAAGAGAGTTATGTATGGGTGTTTGATGAAGAGGGAAACCATACGGCAGATATCGGTTTGTCCGGAATACAGGGTTATGTGGCTGCTGTGAATATACTGCCGGATGGCAGGCTTGGAGTGCTTCATCAGGGGAATGGGATACAGTTAGAGGTTTACAATCCGGATACAGGACAGTTTGCCGAGACTTATGGCAATCTGCCCTCTAACTGTTACAATTCAAGTCTGGGAGCAGGGCCGAATGGCGGTATCTTCCTAAACGACAATGTGAAATTATATGAATATAGTATGGAATCCAAGGAATACCGCGAGTTGATAAAATGGACGGACAGCGATATCAGTGCAGATAATGTCCAGCAGGTGGCAATGCTTACGGACGGCAGACTCGCGGTTTACAGTTCAAACTGGAGCACAAATGAGAATAGTCTGGCTCTGTTGGAGAAGGTGCCTGCTGCAGAAGTGAAAGAGAAGGAAATCCTGACGCTCGGCTGTATGAGTGCCAGCTCAAATCTGCAGGCAGCAGTGGTAGAATTTAACAAGACGAGCAATGATTATAAAATAGAGATAAAGAGCTATGGAGAATCCGTGGATTCTTCCGCAGAAAATGCGTATAAAGACGCAAGAACGCTGTTTTACAGTGATATCCTGACAGGCAATGCCCCCGATATGTTTGTGGCAGGGGATATTGACATGAAGATGTTTGCCGTAAAGGGACTGATTGAAGATTTGTCGACTTATCTGGACGGCAGTACAGTGGTAGGACGTGAGGATTTGTTTGAGACCGTTCTCAATGCTTATACCGTGGGAGGCACGCTCTGTGCCATCCCGACAAACTTC
>CAMWUP010000274.1 GCA_947177465.1 uncultured Lachnospiraceae bacterium | reverse complement strand
AAATCAGCAGATTACATTCTCCGGTGGACAGCACTTTTTTGGCAAAATTAAGGCCATTGCGGATATTGATGATTTCCTCCGCCTTTTTCTCCTCCGGCAGCTCCTCGTAATTCTCATCGGATTTCTCAAAGCGGAACAGCTTGATTTCCGGCTCCAGTCTTCTGACGAATTCTGTGTCCTCAAGCCCTTTTCCCTTTAAAAACTGTATGATGACTACCTGCTCGCCCTTCGCCGCTGCCTGCACCGCCCTGCCGATTGCTGCCGGGGACTTACCCCTGCCGTCTCCGGTATAAATGTGAATCATGCTCATAAGTTCTCTCCATTATGTATGTCCGAATTTTATTTTGCCGTGATTATATCATAATTTATGCACCTTGACAACTTTTTATTTTACTCCTGCACTTCCTCGCGCGACAACTCCAGCTTGCTTACGGACACTTCGTATGCGACCCGCTTTTCCACCGTCTCCTCATCTATTTTTTTCATATATTCCCTGCTCTGGATGCGCCCCCAGACGCTGCAGCGTTCGCCTACTTCAAAACCGCTGGCAAAGAGGGCGTTTCTGCCCCAGCAGATACAGGGTATGTAATCAGACTTGCCGTAAGGACGGTTGACTGCCAGAAGAAGGTCTGCAATTTCCCTTCCAAGCGGTGTTTTCCTGTAGATGGGCGCCTTACAGATATACCCGTCCAAAAAAATCTGATTTGTTTTTGCACTTTCTTCAATTTCTTCCACAAACGCGATTTCCCTTGCAAATACGGAAAGCACAAGTCTGTTTTTTCTCTCCTCATGCCTGTTATAGGAACGAAACTGCCCGTTCACCTCGATATAATAACCTCTGTAATCTGCGCTGACATCTATCAGGCGCTCAGACACCATCATGGGAATTACATCAAAGGAATCGCTCAGGCGCTGCACCTTTACCTCAACCATGTAAAAGCCCTCGCCGAAAATTTCATGACTATAGGTGAAGGTACTCACAATTTCTCCCATAATCGTTACCTGATTGTTTTCAATAACCTTATCCGTCATACTTGTTTCTCCTTTTCTTATGCTTAAGAATTTTTACGGCATTTTGCCAGTATTGTACTAATATATATACTCCATTTTGCGTGTTCTTAGCACAACTATCCGCCGCACCTATTGACAATCCCTGCCTTTCCCCCATTTTTTCTTGCACATGACGACAAATAGTGATATACTGTAACAGTTTTGAAAGTGTAATAACAGAAATGAGGATGTATATGAAACAGAAACGAGAAGATGTTAGAAATGTTGCCATTATCGCCCATGTAGACCACGGCAAGACCACGCTGGTGGACGAACTCTTAAAGCAGAGCGGCGTATTCCGCGAAAATCAGGAAGTGGCAGAGCGTGTTATGGATTCCAACGATATTGAAAGGGAAAGAGGCATTACCATTCTTGCCAAAAATACTGCAGTTACCTATAAAAATACAAAGATAAATATTATCGATACGCCGGGACATGCCGACTTCGGGGGCGAGGTAGAACGCGTACTCAAGATGGTAAACGGCGTTATTCTGGTGGTAGACGCTTTTGAGGGTCCTATGCCGCAGACCAAATTTGTGCTGCGCAAGGCACTGGAGCTGAAGCTGCCCGTTATCGTCTGTGTCAACAAAATTGACCGACCGGAGGCACGTCCTGAGCAGGTTGTAGATGAGGTTCTGGAATTGTTCCTTGATTTGGAGGCGGACGACGCCCAGCTTGATTGTCCCTTTGTGTTTGCCTCTGCAAAGACCGGCAGCGCGACCTTAAACCTTACCGTCAAAAACAAGGATATGAAACCCCTGTTTGACACGATTTTGGACTATATTCCCGCGCCCGAGGGCGATCCTGACGCAGGCACACAGGTTTTAATCAGTACGATTGATTACAATGAATATGTAGGACGTATCGGCGTAGGCAAGGTAGACAACGGTCGTATTGCAGTCAATCAGGATATTGTGCTCTGCAATGCCCATGACCCTGAGAAACAGAAAAAAGTAAAGATAAGCAAGCTCTATGAATTTGACGGTCTGAATAAAGTAGATGTGAAGGAAGCCGGTATCGGCTCCATTGTCGCCATCTCCGGCATTGCGGATATCCATATCGGTGACACGCTCTGCTCCCCTGACAATATTGCCCCAATTCCTTTCCAGAAAATCAGCGAGCCTACCATTGCCATGCATTTTATGGTCAACGACTCGCCGCTTGCCGGACAAGAGGGCAAATATGTCACCAGCCGCCATATCCGCGACAGGCTCTTTAAGGAGCTGAATACGGACGTCTCCCTCAGAGTAGAGGAAACCGATTCTGCAGACTCCTTCAAGGTATCCGGGCGTGGCGAGCTTCACCTTTCCGTACTAATCGAAAACATGCGCAGGGAGGGTTTTGAATTTGCCGTAAGCAAGGCGGAGGTTCTCTACAAAACCGACGAGAACGGCAAAAAGCTGGAGCCTATGGAACTGACCTATATCGACGTGCCTGAAGAGTTTTCCGGCGTTGTCATTGAAAAGCTGAGTATGCGAAAGGGAGAGCTTCGCAATATGGGAGCCGGTACCGGCGGCTATACCCGTCTGGAGTTCTCCATCCCTTCAAGAGGACTGATTGGCTACCGCGGCGATTTTATGACGGATACTAAGGGCAACGGCATCATGAACTCCGTCTTTGACGGCTATGGCCCCTACAAGGGCGACATCCAGTACAGAAAACAGGGTTCGCTGATTGCATTTGAAAACGGCGAGACCATAACCTACGGTCTTTTCAACGCACAGGAGCGCGGTACGCTCTTTATCGGCGCAGGGGTCAAGGTATACTCCGGCATGGTGATTGGCAGCAACGGACGCGGCGAGGATATTGAGGTCAATGTCTGCAAGAAAAAGCAGCTCACCAACACCCGCTCTTCCGGCGCGGACGAAGCGCTCCGTCTGGTTCCGCCCAGAATCATGAGTCTGGAACAATGTCTTGATTTCATTGACACAGACGAGCTCTTGGAGGTTACGCCAAAGTCGCTGCGTATCCGCAAAAAAATCTTAGACCCCACTCTTAGAAAGCGTGCCGCCATGAAAAAATAGGCGGACAGTTTCGACCTATAAGACAAAAACGCCGGAGCGTGCATCTCCTTTTGATACACGCTCCGGCGTTTTTTTGCCGTAAATCCGCCGCTGCTCCTGCCGTCCAAACATGCCGCAGACCAAAAACCGCAGTATTTTGTCAATACTCCTCTGCAATGTCAATCTCTTCCTGTTCGGATTCAATCGTCCTGATATACAGCGGCGTATGGCGAAGATATACCGCCCAATAACCGACACCCACAATTCCCGCGCCGCCTACTATATTGCCCAATGTCACCGGCAGAAGGTTTTTTAAAAGAAAGCTTCCCCATGTAAGCCCTTCTGCAGCAATTCCATACTCTCCTGCCGTCAGAACTCCGGCCACGCCGAAATAGATATCTGCTATGCTGTGTTCAAAACCGCAGAGTACAAAAACCATAACCGGCCAGAAACTCATCAAAAGCTTGCCCGGAACCTGCTTCGACGCAAAAGCGCCCCACACAGCGATACATACCAGAATATTGCACAGGATGCCTCGAATAAAAGATTCACCAAAGGACAGGTTGACTCTGCTAAGCGCTGCATTTACCATGCTTTCCGCCAGCCTGCCGCCAAACAAATCCGGCGTGTGCCCGTAAACTACCCGCACCGCCACCAGCGCTGCGCCGATAAAGTTGCCGACAAACACAAAAAACCAGTTTTTTAACATTTCACAAAGCTTAATCTTTTTTTCCAGCCATGCAATGATAATCAGATTGTTACCCGTGAAAAGCTCGCTGCCCGCTACCAGTACCATCGCCATGCCCGCCGGAAACAGACACGCGCCAATCAGTTTTGCGATGGAAGCATTTTCCACCGTAGAAG
>CAMWUP010000273.1 GCA_947177465.1 uncultured Lachnospiraceae bacterium | reverse complement strand
GAGCTGTTCGCAGGGAACCACTGACGGAGTTCCACCGCCAATGTAGACGGTTTTCACCGCATAGTCCCTGTAATGCTTTGCCTGCTTTTGTATTTCCCCTTCCAACGCACGCAAATACTCTTCCTGCGTCCGGCAATCCGCCGGCGCAGAAAGAAAATCGCAATAATTACACTTTTTGATACAAAATGGAATATGAATATAGATACTGATAGGCTTCTTCATAGACTACTTTCTGTCATCGAGCTTCAGAACGCTCATAAATGCTTTTTGCGGAACCTCTACACTTCCAATCTGGCGCATCCGCTTCTTTCCTTCCTTCTGCTTCTCCAAAAGCTTTTTCTTGCGGGTGATATCACCGCCATAACATTTGGCAAGCACATCCTTGCGCATCGCCTTCACCGTTTCCCTTGCAATGATTTTGCCTCCCACCGCTGCCTGAATCGGAATTTCAAACAGATGACGGGGAATTTCGTCCTTCAGCTTTTCACACATCCTGCGGCCACGCTCATAAGCGCTGTCTGCATGCACAATAAAGGAAAGGGCATCCACCTCTTCCCTGTTAATCAGAATATCCAGCTTGACCAGACGGGACTGTTCATAACCCTTCAAATCATAATCAAAAGAAGCATATCCTCTGGAACGGGATTTCAAGGCGTCAAAAAAGTCATAAATTATTTCATTTAAGGGTAAATCATAGCGCAGAAGCGCTCTCGTCTCCTCCAGATACTCCATGCCAAGGTACCGTCCGCGCCTCTCCTGACAAAGCTCCATAATCGAGCCGATAAATTCGGTGGTAACCATGATTTCCGCGCTGACAATCGGCTCCTCCATAAATTCAATCACAGAAGGGTCGGGCAGATTGGACGGATTGGTCAACTCTATCACGTCTCCATTGGTACAATGCACCTTATATACAACGCCGGGCGCTGTCGTCACCAAATCCAGATTGTACTCTCTCTCCAGTCTTTCCTGAATAATTTCCAAATGCAAGAGCCCCAAAAAACCACAGCGAAAACCAAATCCAAGCGCAATAGAGGTCTCCGGCTCATAATGCAGGGAGGCATCGTTAAGCTTCAGCTTTTCCAGCGCATCGCGCAAGTCAGGATACTTTGCCCCATCCGCCGGATACATGCCGCAGTACACCATGGAGTTGACCTTCTTGTAGCCCGGCAGCGGCTCCGCACAGGGGTTATCCGCATCAGTGACGGTATCTCCGACTGCGGTATCCTTCACATTTTTGATGGAAGCGGTAATATATCCCACCATACCCGCTGAAAGCTCGTCGCAGGGAATAAACTGCCCCGCCCCAAAATAGCCTACCTCCACTACCTCTTCTGCTGCGCCTGTCGCCATCATGCGGATACGCGTACCCTTCCTTACGCTGCCTTCCTTTATTCTGACAAACACAATGACGCCCTTGTAAGAGTCATAAACAGAATCAAAAATAAGCGCCGCAAGCGGCGCGCCCGCATCGCCCTGCGGCGCCGGAATTTTGTGCACCACAGCCTCCAATACTTCTTCGATGCCAATTCCGTTTTTTGCAGAAATCAGAGGCGCATCCTGCGCCTCTATCCCGATAACATCTTCTATTTCGGCAATTACCTTCTCCGGCTGTGCGCTGGGAAGGTCAATTTTATTGATAACCGGAAACACGTCCAAGTCATGGTCAAGTGCAAGATAAACATTGGCAAGCGTCTGCGCTTCTATTCCCTGCGCTGCATCTACTACCAAAATGGCACCGTCGCACGCCGCCAAAGAGCGGCTTACCTCATAATTAAAATCTACATGCCCCGGCGTGTCAATCAGATTGAAAATATATTCTTCCCCGTCCAGAGCCCGATAAACGGTACGCACTGTCTGCGCTTTTATGGTAATGCCCCTCTCACGCTCCAGCTCCATATTATCCAGCACCTGCGCCTGCATTTCCCGACTCGTCAAAAGACCGGTATGCTCAATTATCCTGTCGGCAAGCGTGGACTTTCCATGGTCGATATGGGCAACAATACAAAAATTGCGTATTTTACTCTGGTCAATGCCTGACATACTTAAAATCCTCTTTTTCTGTGTTATCTATCAGCCGCCCGCAGTTTAAAGCGCCCTACAATCTCATCAAGGGTCTGCGCTTCTGCGGACAACTCCTCGCTTGTTGCAGAAGCCTCCTCCGATGCCGCGGAGTTCGTCTGAATCACTTCGTTAATCTGTTCTACGCCTTTTTCAATTTCCCTGACAGAAACGGCCTGATGGTCAGAAGCAAGCCGAATGCTTGCCACGTCTAATATAATTTTATCCAGCTCATTAATCACATGATTCAAGGAATCTGACGTCTCTAAAGTGATGCGGTTGCCGCCGTCTACCTCCCGCAGGGAATTTTCCAAAAGCTTCTTGGATGTATCCGCAGAAGCAGAGCTGTCCTCCGCAAGCTTGCGAATCTGCTCCGCCACAACCGCAAAGCCCTTGCCCGCCTCGCCTGCACGCGCTGCCTCTATGGACGCATTTAAAGAAAGTAAATTTGTCTGTTCCGCAATACCGTCTATCTCTAAGATGACATTTTCAATCTCCTTGGAGGTCTCGGAAATCCGCTGCATGGCATGGGTCAGCTCCTCCATTTTCTTCCTGCTGATCTCTGCTTCCCCACCGACCAGCTTTGCCTTATCATGCACCCTGTCGGTCAGCTTTGTATTTTCCACTACCTGCTCTGTAACCTCTGTCACCGTAGCAAGCAGCTCTTCTACTGCTGCCGCCTGCTCAGACGCGCCCTGTGCAATATCCTGTGAACTCTCCGCAAGCTGAACCGCACCGCCCGCTACCTGCTCCGAAGCCTCGTTGATGGAACGCAGCGTGTCGCTCATCTGATGCACCATCTTTACAAGCTGCTCCATAATAAGCTGAAACTCGCCTACATAGGATTCCTTTTGACTGGAATGTACATCAAAATTGCCCGTTGCAAACTCTCCTATGATATAGTGCAAATCCGTAACAATATTGTTCAGCGTCTTCCTTGTCACCCTGAACCTGTCAGACACCACTCCCAGCTCGTCCTGCGCCTCGTAGGTCAAATCAAACTCGAAATTGCCTGACGAAAGCTGCACGGCTGCATTCTCCAGTTCCTTGATTGGCTTAACCAACTCTGCTGACAGCGCCTTTCCTAGCACATAGGTCATCACTATGCCAAAAACACTCAGTACTACCAGTATCACGGCAGAAATGATTCTGGACAACAGCGAATCCACGACCAGCACGCCCGCCAGTCCCATAATTGTACTAAACAGGAACACGCCGATAATAACAGAAAAGATACGGTTCAATTTCTTCTTTATATTGTAATTACGCAGCTTTAACACAAATTTTTTTAATCCCATCGTTATTATTTCCTTTCTTTGCCGTTTTTAACAACGGCTCCCGGCGCTTAATTCCCGTATACCATCTCCCGATACCATTTGAGAGAATTGATGTAGGCGTCATATACCTGCTGCATGTCAATATTGTGCAGAATCATCAGACGGGAAACCTCCTGCCAGTTTGCATTCTCATACTGTGTGATAAATTCCAGCACCAGTGCAAAGGGACCCTTCTTGTCAATCAAGGCATTTCTGATATTTTTAGATACCTTGACAATATCAAGCGCCTCCGACATCGGAATGTCCAGAATAACATCCAGTACGGAAAAAAGTCCCATCAAAAACAGCTCGGAAGACTGAATTGCAAGTGCAAAAGCAGGTGCAAGATTTTCCGCAAATCTTGCGCGAAGCAGGGATAATCTCGTAATTTCATTGGGCTTATCTGTATAAAGCTCACCGGCCACCGCTGTTGTCAGCCACTTTCTCAGTTCTTTTTCACCCAACATTGCCGCCGCATGACGAATGGAGGTAATCTGTGAGTTCACAGTCATTCTGTTTACCATTTTGAGCATGGATATAACAAGCGCCGT
>CAMWUP010000272.1 GCA_947177465.1 uncultured Lachnospiraceae bacterium | reverse complement strand
ATATTTACGGCGCCCCTGCCGTATCGCGGGAAAGCAAAATCAGACAATGCCCTGCAGCATTGGTAGTTCCGGTCTTTCCGCCTACAATGGTTATGTTTTCTGGAGGATCAAAATTCCCTCTGAAATATAAATTTGTCGTTGTTTTTGAAAATTCCTTGCTGTTCCCGTCTTTGTCATAATATACGGTACTATAGTCGCGTGTATGAATAATCTCACGGAAAGTCTCATATTTGATAGCTTCGTTGAAAATCAGATACAAATCGTATGCTGTCGTATAATGGTTTTCCTCCGTCAGACCATGCGGATTCATAAAATGAGTGTTGGTCGCACCAAGCGCCTTCGCTTCCGCATTCATGAGCTCCACAAATCCTTCCACGCTGCCGCCGACTCCTTCTGCAATCAGCATACCGACGTCGTTCGCCGAGTACACAAGCAGAACGTAGAGTGCCTGGGAAAGCGTCATGGTATCGCCCGCTTTCAGCCCTAAAAGAACTGCGCCTCTTTCTGTGATGTAATTATCGCTTGTAGCGGTAAGAACCTGATCCATTGAGCCGTATTTCAAGGCAACCAGCGCCGTCATCACCTTTGTCAGGCTTGCCGGATGCATTCTTTCGTGGGCATTTTGGGCATACAGCACAGTTGCTGCATTGACATCACAAAGAAGCGCTGCACCTACTTCAGACAAATCAGCATCGCCGCCACTGACATCCCCTCCCACAATGCACAAGTCGTTCGCAAAAGGCACTGCGGAGGATGCATTAACAGTCTGTACTATCTGAAAGCTGCTGACACTGTACTCTGTATCATAGGGAAAGCTGTAAGAATTCCCTGCACAGCCGGAAAAGCATATAAGTGCCATACATGCAAGACAGACAGCTATAATTCTTTTCTTTTTACTTGTACATTTCACGCCACTCAAGGTCTCCTCTGTCCAGTGATTTGATTAACAGCTCTGCAGAGGCTAAATTCGTTGCCAGCGGAATATTGTGCACGTCGCACAAACGCATGACATTGTTGACATCCGGCTCATGTACCTTGGGTGTCAGAGGATCCCGCAGGAAAATAACCAAATCAATTTGATTGTGCTCAATCTGAGCGCCAATCTGCTGCTCCCCGCCCAAATGACCGGCGAGATATTTGTGTACGGAAAGATTGGTCACCTCCTCAATCAATCTTCCCGTTGTACCGGTTGCATACAGTTCATTTTTGCTCAGTATGCCCCTGTAGGCGATGCAGAAGTTCTGCATCAGTTTTTTCTTTGCATCATGTGCAATCAACGCAATGTTCATACCCATAACCCTCTCTTATTTAGAATCCCCGTTACTGTCTCTTACATTGTAACCTTACATTTAATACAAACCCCATACCTATATATAAACTTACCAAAGAGGTAAGTCCATAACTAATGAATGGAAGCGGCAGACCTGTAGTCGGCAGAATGAACGTTGCCACCCCCAGATTGATAAAGCTTTGGAACGCCACAAGACCGCCCACTCCGCCGGCAATGATGGTTCCTGCCAAATCCTTAGCCTTTCCCGCAACCAAAAAACATTCCAGCGCAATCAGCATAAGCAGAACTACTACAGCGAGACTTCCCTTAAATCCAAATTCTTCACCAATTACAGCAAAAATAAAGTCTGTCTGCGGTTCTGATATATAGTTTCCGTTAATGACCGAACTGATTTCATTGGTCTTGTAGCCTTTGCCGTCAAGCTGGCCGGAGCCGATTGCCGTGATGGAATTCAACTGCTGATAAGCTTCCTTGGTGGCATATTGTTCCGGATTGATAAAAGCCAGAATACGGTTCTGATGGTACGGCTTAATAATCTCTTTTTCAATCAGAATGGAATCCGGCTGCAGGGCAAGACTGATAAAAATAAGCAGCGCCGGCACCACGACTGCCAGAATCCCAAGGATAACCTTATAGCTTAGACCGCCTATAAACATAATGGTACAAAATATCAGAAGAACAACGATGCTGGTGGACATGTCCGGCTGCTTATAAATCAATACCCATGGTATCCCGACAAGAATCACACACAACATGATGTACTTAAACGTATTAAAACGTTCCTTATGTTTCATAATAAACTGTGCAAAGAATAAAATCAATATAATTTTCGCAGTTTCTGACGGCTGGAAGCGGAAACCTCCAATTGCAAGCCATCTTTGGGAGCCGTTGGCGGAATCTCCCGCTGTGGAAAAAAGCACGGCGAACAAAAGAACCAGATTGCCGACATACATCAGCCAGTGCAGCTTTAAAAGCATACTGTAGTCGATGAAAGAAAGGATAACCATCGCCACAAACCCCATCACCACACCGGCAATCTGTCTGTTCTGTAAGGATTCTTTTGCACTTCCCACAGCAAGGATGCCTATAACCGACGCCGCCAGTACCATTATTATAAGTTTAAAATCGTAATCCCGTATCCGGTAATGCTTGAACATACACAGCCTTTCTTATCACTGATTCAAATCAATGATGGGAATGTTGGCATACAGGGTTGGTGTTTTCATGTTCCTGCCGCCTTTGATTCCCGTCTTACTGATTTGTACTTCCATGCTCTTGGCATCTATCTTCATGTATTTTGAAATGACCTTGGCGATATCTGCTTTTATCATTTCCATCATCTCAGGCGAGCAATTCACCCTGTCCGAGATGAGCAGTATCTTCAAACGGTCCTTTGCTATTTCTTTTGAACTTTTTCTTCTGAAAAAACGCTTCATTACAACCGCCTCCTTATACTTTGTGAAAAATTCCGGTTACCCTTGTCCAAAATGAAATTCCTTTCTGGAAATCCATAAAAGGCACTTCTTTGCCTAAAACTCTCTGGCATATATTCTGGAAGGCGATGCCTGCCGGTGTACCGTTTCCCACCAGCGGTTCTCCCTGATTCGTGGATATTACGATATTTTCGTCATCCGGCACAATGCCGATAAGCGGAATGGCGAGAATATCCACAACATCGGAGGAGGACATCATATCTCCTCTTTTTACAAGGTCATACCTGAGACGGTTGAGAGCCAAATCAATTTTTTTAAAGTCACTTGCCTCTAACAGCCCTATAATACTGTCTGAATAACTGATGGCAGATACCTCCGGCGTCGTTACGACAAGCGCCCTGTCCGCTCCGGCAATGGCATTCTTGAAGCCCTGTTCAATACCTGCAGGACAGTCAAGGATTATGTAATCAAACTGCTCCTTCAGATGCCCTATCATTTTCACCATCTGTTCCGGCGTAACAGCCGATTTATCCCTCGTCTGTGCTGAAGGCATCAAATACAGGGTGGGATTGCGCTTATCTTTAATCAATGCCTGCTTCACCCTGCAATTGCCCTCTACAACGTCAACGAGATTGTACACTATCCGGTTTTCCAGACCCATAACGACATCGAGATTACGCAGCCCGATGTCCGTGTCAATCAGACAAACCTTCTTTCCCATACGTGCCAGACCTGTACCTACGTTTGCAGATGTGGTGGTCTTACCCACACCGCCTTTTCCTGATGTGACGACGATTACTTCACTCATACTGCCTCCTTTTGCCGTATCCGGCGTAAAATAATTTCTTCGTCCACCAGTACTCAAGCCGTTTTCCATTGGAAATCCGGCTAAAAAGCACCCAGTAATTCTTTTGTAAGGGATTCCAGAACCAGCCTGTCATTTTTAATGTAGGCTATCTGCGGCTGTACCTTGGGCTTTATGCCCCATTTTGCCGGTTTAGAGCTTTTATATTTGAAATCGCCGATTTTTAATCTTTCCGGCGCCATTTCAAGCGCTACCACATAATGCTCTGCCTCACCGTTGCCACCGGCATAGGCTTCTCCATAAAGCCCGCCCAGCACAATGATATTGTGGGCGGAAATAACGGCAGAGCCCGGATACACATCACCCAATATGACAATGCTTGTCTCCGTCTCCAGCACCTGATTATTTTTCAAGG